>NZ_QSIG01000019.1:0-65806 GCF_003468525.1 Prevotella sp. AM34-19LB
AGGGCAAAAGCTTTAAAAATATTAAGAAAGCTTTTGCCCTTACAGGGCGGTATTGTATATGTCCATAATACCCAGGGTGTTACCCTGGGCTGGGAGCTTCTGCCCTTTCAGGGCGTATGGGATGTGGCTTATGACACACCCTCTTGCTGTATCTGTTAGAAGCGGAAGCAGAACTCTGCATCTGCCATGGAGTAATTGTGCTTGGCGAGGGTCTTGTCATTCACCAATGCATACTCGGTGAGGATGCTGATTCGCTTGCCGATGTGGAAGTTCAAGCCAGCCTCATACTGGGTCTTCTGCATATTGTTCTTGCCGTTAGGCTGATACATGTCGTAACGTGCCTTGATGTCGATTCGGCTGTTCTTTGGCAGCTGAGCCAATGGGGCAATCACTAATCCGTAAACACCCTGTGCCTTATCGCCGATTTTTGCATTCAGATTGCAGTCCTTGGCGTTGGCATCGTTGAAATTAGTGATGCTCTTGGCAAAAGCTTTGCCGGTAGAGTGGATATACTCTGAACGTACGGTCCAGCCGTCTTTCTTATATTCGAAAGAGAAGGCATAGCGGTTCTGTGAGAGCTTGCGGGTGCCAGAGAAATTGCCGACAACAGGTTTGCCACCTTCTTCGCCTACAATAACTTGCTGTCCGTGTTCATCATCGTTCCAAGTTCCCTTTCTTGCGTAAGAACCGGTCCATCCGAAGGCTCCGATGCGCATGCCGCTTACTGGCATTACCCATACACCACCAATCACATTCTTCTGATTGTCAACGTCCTTGGTGTTGGTGCCCTGACCGTTGAACACTCCAATCTGATAATGCAGCAGGTTGCGGCCGTTGGCATTCTTGAGGAAATCACCCTGAA
The DNA here is from genome assembly GCF_003468525.1 of Prevotella sp. AM34-19LB. Taxonomy (NCBI): domain Bacteria; kingdom Pseudomonadati; phylum Bacteroidota; class Bacteroidia; order Bacteroidales; family Prevotellaceae; genus Prevotella; species Prevotella sp. AM34-19LB. Next base: position 863 of record NZ_QSIG01000019.1, read on the forward strand.
GCTGCAGACCGATGTCACGACCATTGGAAGCGTGTTCGCCGGCACGGTCGCTGAAACCCGCCAACTTGCTCACGTTCTGTGAATAACCCATGAAGCCCTGGTCGATAGGATGCATCGGATTCTCGAAGGTAAATGGGTTCTTGAACTGACCAATCTTCACCTTGAAATAGTCATACTTCTGCCATTCAGCAAACAGATCCACCATTCTTGGGCTTGAACCCAGGTTGGAAGTGTTGCCGTTAAACTGGATCTGGGTCTTCCAGTAGAAGTCGTCGGCAATGCGACCTTCCAGGGAGATACGCGCCATACGGATGTTGAACGAATTAGATTCCGCATTCTTTTGCCCGCTGTACTGATACTGGGTCATTCCATAACCCGACAATTTCACATTGCTCAACCATGAAGGCAATTCGATGGTCTGCTTTTTCTGGGCGCTGGCTGACACTGCAGTCAAAGCCATGAGCGCCAGGATGATACCTTTTTTCATCTTATTTCTATTTTGTTTTTAGGTTTATTTCTTGGCAGCGAGTTCCTCTGCTGTGAGGTCTTCTGCTTTGGCTGCTTCCTGGGCGAGCTTCTCTGCCTCCTTGGCAGCCTTGGCTTCTGCTATCGCCTTCTCTCGCTCTCTGCGCTCCTTCTTCTTCTGCTTGATTTCAGCATCACTGCGCTTCTCGAGCAAAACGACGTTCTCTACGTGAGGAGTATGAGGGAACATATCTACCGGCTGAACGGCAGCCACCTTGTAGTGGTCGTCCATCAGCTGCAGGTCGCGAGCTTGGGTAGCTGGGTTGCAGCTTACATATACGATGCGGTTAGGTGCTGCGTTCAGAATCACGTTCACTACATCAGGGTGCATGCCGGCACGTGGAGGGTCGGTGATGATGACGTCTGGACGACCGTGTTGGGCGATGAATTCGTTGGTCAGAATATCCTTCATGTCGCCTGCATAGAAGAGGGTGTTCTCGATGTTGTTTACCTGGGAATTCACCTTGGCATCCTCGATAGCCTCTGGTACGTACTCGATACCGATCACCTTCTTTGCCTTGTGAGCCACGAAGTTGGCGATGGTTCCGGTACCGGTGTAGAGGTCGTAAACCAACTCGTTTCCGGTGAGGTTGGCAAACTCGCGAGCCACGCAATAAAGGTGGTAAGCCTGCTCGGTGTTAGTCTGATAGAAACTCTTTGGACCCACCTTGAACTTCAAATCTTCCATCAGCTCGAAGATGTGGTCGTTGCCCTTGAAGAGGCTGAGCTCTAGATCGTTGATGGTATCATTTCCCTTCTGGTTATCTACATACATGAGTGAGGTAATCTGAGGGAACTTGTCTGCCACCTGCTGCATCAGTTCCAAGGCTCTCTGCTCATCTCCCTCCTCATCGTAGTGGAACTGGAATACGAGCATCCACTCGCCTGTGTTCGAATTGCGGATCATCATGTCGCGGAGCAATCCGTGCTGCTCACGAAGATCGTAGAAGGTATAGTTGTGAGAATCTGCGTATTCGAAGACGAAGTTGCGGATTTCGTTGCAGAGGTCATCCATCAGCCAGCACTTCTTGATAGGATAAATCTTGTCGAAGGCACCGGTGATATGGAAGCCGATGGCATTCTGGGCGTGGCGTTCCTTGAGCGAAGTTACGGTATCATCCTCTTTCTGAGGAAGTTGAGCCAACTCTTCTGAAGTAAACCAGCGCTTGTTACTGCATCCGAACTCAATCTTGTTACGGTACTCCTGGGTCTTCACGCTGCCCATGATAGGGCGGAATTCAGGGAGTTCGATCTTGCCGATGCGGGTGAGCTGGTCTTCCACCTGCTTCTGCTTCGCCTTGATCTGTTCCTCGTAAGGGAGGTTCTGCCATTTGCAACCGCCACAGATGCCGAAGTGCTCGCACATAGGCTCCTGTCTTACGTCGCTCTTCTTGATGAAGCGAACTACTTTCGCCTCGCAATACTTATGTTTTTTCTTAACTACCTGCAAATCTACCACATCGCCAGGTACGCAGAAAGGCACGAAGATGACCTGGTCATCTACGCGGGTGATGCACTTACCCTCGGCTGCTACGGCCTCGATGGTGATGTTCTCCAAGAGAGGTAATGGTTTACGTTTTCTTGCCATAATTCAAATTTGTTTTTTTATGGCTGCAAAGTTAATACATTTTTGCGAGAAACGAAAGAGTTGTCCCGGATTTTTTCAGTCTTTGTCCTGGATGTTGGGATGGTGAAGGTGGAAAAGGCAGAATAGTGGAAAGGCAAAAAGTGAAAAGGTGAAAGTGAAAAGGTGAATTTGGTGAATGGTGAATAAGTCAAAAGGTCAAAAGAAACTTTTCCCTAAAAGACGAGTTACTGATGCTTTGCTATTGTATATAGTATAGTTTGCTATTATAAAAAGTAGTACTTACGCGCGTACATTATTATATAAGATTTTTATCTTTCTTATCTTGTAATTTCAGTCTTCCATATCTTGAAATTTATAGCTTATATCTTATATCTTTTCAGTGCATTCACCAAAATCACCTTTTCACTTTCACTTTTTCACTTTTGTCAAATGTGACTTTTGACCTTTTGACCTTTCCGCTAGGCGTCCCGCCGGATTTGCAATCTGGCGTTAAAAAATGTCCTAACCTATTTCGGCTCTGCGGATTTGTAATCCGCAGCAAAGGAGTATGCTTTTTCTTTTATAGGGGGATTACAAATCCCCCGTTGTCTATAGGTCGAACCTTTTTTAACGACGGATTGCAAATCCGCCGGGACGCCTGCCGGGGTCAAATCCGCCGGGACGCCTGGCGGAAGACTTTCTTATGACACACCCTCACCTTTCCTCTCCCGATGCCCTTTTTCCTACGTCGCGACGTAGCAATTCCTGCGTCCCGACGTAATAATTCCCGCGTCGCGACGTAGGAAAAGGCAGTCTTGAAGGGAGCTCTGCCTCTCAGAGTGTCAGAATCTCTTTCTTCGCCAACTTATAATTTCTTCTCAATACGGTCATATTAGTAGGGGATTGTTAAAAATAGCCTAGTGTGTGCGACAACAGTGTGAAATGTAATCTCGAGATAGCAAAAAAGAGTATAAAAGTTTGGTAGTTTCAGAGAAATGTTGTATATTTGCATCATCAACAAAAAATTGATAATAACTAGAATTATATAATATTTTTGAACCTATAACAAAATGAACGAAAAAAGAGTTTATACGTTCGGCAATGGACAAGCCGAAGGAAATGCGAAGATGCGCGAAGTTCTTGGCGGTAAGGGTGCGAACCTCGCCGAGATGAACCTTATTGGTGTACCTGTTCCTCCAGGTTTCACCATCACAACTGATACCTGTAACGAGTATTATGAGGTAGGTGAGGAAAAAATCAAGGAACTTCTTCAGGATGAAGTAATGGCTGCTGTAGCTCATACAGAGGCTTTGATGAACAGCAAGTTCGGTTCCGTAGAGAATCCTCTCCTCGTTTCAGTACGTTCAGGTGCTCGCGCATCTATGCCAGGTATGATGGATACCATCCTCAACCTTGGTTTGAATGATGAGGTGGCTGAGGGTATGGTCAAGAAGACCGGTAATCCTCATTTCGTTTACGATTCATATCGTCGTTTCGTACAGATGTACGGTGATGTTGTTATGGGTCTTAAGCCAGTTAACAAGGAAGACATCGATCCATTCGAGGCTATCATCGAAAAGGTGAAGGAAGAGCAGGGGGTTACTCTCGACAAGGACCTCTCTGTAGAGTCTCTCAAGAAACTCGTTGAGCTCTTCAAGGCAGCTATCAAGGAGCAGACTGGTCAGGATTTCCCTACTAACCCAATCGAGCAGCTCTGGGGTGCTATCTGCGCTGTGTTCCGTTCTTGGATGAACGAGCGCGCTATCCTCTACCGTAAGATGGAAGGTATTCCTGATGAGTGGGGTACAGCTGTTTCTGTCATGGCGATGGTATTCGGTAACATGGGCGAGACTTCTGCTACTGGTGTTTGCTTCTCTCGTGATGCAGGTAATGGTGAGAACCTCTTCAATGGTGAGTATCTTATCAATGCACAGGGTGAGGACGTAGTAGCTGGTATCCGTACACCACAGCAGATTACAAAGATCGGTTCTCAGCGCTGGGCTGAGCGTGCTGGCATCTCTGAGGAGGAGCGCGCAGCTAAGTATCCTTCTATGGAAGAGGCTATGCCTGAGCTTTACAAGGAACTCGATGCTCTCCAGGATAAGCTGGAGCACCACTATCACGATATGCAGGACATGGAGTTCACCGTACAGGAAGGTAAGCTCTGGTTCCTCCAGACACGTAACGGTAAGCGTACAGGTACCGCTATGGTGAAGATTGCTATGGATCTCCTCCACGAGGGTATGATCGATGAGAAGACTGCTATCCTGCGCTGTGAGCCTCAGAAGCTCGATGAGCTTTTGCACCCAGTATTCGATAAGCTGGCGCTCTCTAAGGCTAAGGTCATCACTCAGGGTCTCCCTGCTTCTCCAGGTGCTGCCTGCGGTCAGATCGTATTCCACGCTGACGATGCTCAGGAGTGGCACGAGGATGGCAAGAAGGTCATCATGGTTCGTATTGAAACATCTCCTGAAGACCTCGCTGGTATGTCTGCTGCCGAGGGTATCCTTACCGCTCGTGGTGGTATGACTTCTCACGCTGCCGTTGTAGCTCGTGGTATGGGTAAGTGCTGCGTTTCTGGTGCTGGCTCTATCAACGTTGACTACAAGTCTAAGACTGTTGAGATCGAGGGCGTAGTTTACAAGGAGGGTGATTACATCTCTCTGAACGGTACTACTGGTCAGGTTTATGCAGGACAGATTGAGACAAAGGCTGCAGAGCTTTCAGGCGACTTCAAGGAGCTGATGGACCTCTGCGACAAATATACAAAGATGGAGATCCGTACCAATGCAGATACTCCACACGATGCTGAGGTAGCTCGTGCTTTCGGTGCAAAGGGTATCGGTTTGACACGTACAGAGCACATGTTCTTCGATGATCAGAAGATCGTTGCTATGCGTGAGATGATTCTGGCAGGTACTGTAGAGGGGCGCGAGAAGGCACTTGCCAAGCTCCTCCCTTATCAGAAGGCTGACTTCTACGGAATCCTCAAGGCTATGGATGGCTGCCACGTGAACATCCGCTTGCTCGACCCACCTCTCCACGAGTTCGTACCACACGATAAGGCTGGTCAGGAGACTATGGCTAAGGAGATGGGCGTAAGCGTAGAGGAAATCAAGAAGCGTGTGAACTCTCTGGCAGAGAACAACCCTATGCTCGGTCACCGTGGTTGCCGTCTCGGTATCACATTCCCTGAGATTACAGCTATGCAGACTCGTGCCATCCTTGGTGCAGCTTGCGAGTTGAAGAAGGAAGGTTACAACCCATGTCCAGAAATCATGGTTCCTCTTATCGGTACTGTTCAGGAGCTCAAGCAGCAGAAGGCTATCATCCTCGCTACTTCTAAGGAAGTATTCATCGAGTACGGTGTAGAGGTTGAGTTCGAGATCGGTACAATGATTGAGATTCCTCGTGCTGCCCTTACAGCAGGTCAGATTGCAGAAGAGGCTCAGTACTTCTCATTCGGTACTAACGACTTGACACAGATGACCTTCGGTTACTCTCGTGACGACATCGCTTCATTCCTCCCTGCATACATGGAGAAGAAGATCTTGAAGGTTGACCCATTCCAGGTTCTCGACCAGGAGGGTGTTGGTCAGCTCATCAAGATGGCAGTAGAGAATGGTCGTGCTACCCGTCCTAACCTCCGCACTGGTATCTGCGGTGAGCATGGTGGTGAGCCTTCATCAGTTAAGTTCTGCGCTAAGGTTGGTATGAACTATGCTTCATGCTCTCCATTCCGCGTGCCAATCGCACGTTTGGCTGCGGCACAGGCTGCTGTCGAAGAATAAAGAATATTTGTTGATTATCAGTTAATTAAGAGGAAAGTCCTTTAAACAGGGGCTTTCCTCTTAATTCGTTTTTAGCAATAGTAGCACTAAAATGCTAAAAATGAAACGAAATGTTTAGAAAAGTTTTAGAGTAATTTTGTTTAACGTTTAGAGCGTGTTTAGAAGTTTTATGGCTACATTTAAGGTAATTGTTCAGAAACAGAGAAATGATGGCTTTTGGCCAGTTTACATCCGTATCACTCACAATCGTGGAGTGAAATATATAAGGACGGATAAGATTGTTGATTCTAAAGGTGTGGACAAGAAAAACAGAGAGGTTAAGGATCCTTTTGTCCTTCAGTCTTGTTCTGCAAGAATCGCAAAGTTTGCAGAGTTGTTGAATAAGGTGGAGATTAGAAAGTGGAGCGTCCATGATGTTGTGGCATATTTGGAGAAAGGTACTGCGGACATATGTTTTTCTGACTACGCTAGAAAATATCATGATGAAATGTATAATGATGGGCATGAGCGAAATGCAAGAAACTACGAATTGGCTTATCAGCATTTGGAAAGATATGCCGGAAGCAACAAGGTTATGTTCTCCCAGCTTACTACCCAGTTTATCAATGGTTGGATAAAAACTCTATCTAAGACAGCTAGAGCCAAGGAGATGTACCCTGTTTGTGTGAGACAGATTTTCAAGCAAGCATTGGCTGAGTTCAATGATTATGATAATGGTATGATTCGAATCACTACAAATCCTTGGCTAAAGGTGAAAATACCAAGTTCTGATGTTCCTGAGAAGAAGGCCATCACCATGGAAGAAGTTCGGGCGTTCTTTGCTGCCCCACTTCCAGAGAGCGACAGAGTCTTTCCTTTGCCAGAATTAGGCAGGGATGTTGCTATGATGGTCATGTGCTTGGCTGGTATCAATACCGTTGATATTTACAGGTTGAAGAAAAAGGACTATCATGATGGAATAATTGGCTATGAGCGAGCAAAGACAAGAAATGCCCGACGAGATAATGCTTATATCGAGATGCGAGTGCCTGGAATCATCCTGCCTTTATTTGAGAAGTATTTGGATAAGACCGAGTCGCCTTACTTGTTTAATTTCCACCAAAGAATGACTTCCAGTGACTCTTTCGGTGCCAATGTCAACATTGGCATAAGAAAAGTTTGCGAGAAATCACTTGGTATGAAGCATGATGAAACTTATTGCGTCTATACTTTTCGCCATACGTGGGCTACTGTGGCTCAAAATGAATGTGGGGCTACGTTGGCAGAGGTTGGCTTTGCAATGAACCACTCTGATCGCTATAGAGTTACGAGAACTTATGTGAAGCTAGATTTTACGCCAGCCTGGGAACTCAATGAAAAGGTGGTGGAGAAGATTTTCTTCACGGAAGATCGCTCTACTACTCATGTTTCAGATGAGAAAGGTGACCATTTCGAAAGATTCTCATATAAGCAGCTCATCAAAGGTACGCTGTATTATAGAGGCAAGGCTCTAGTGAAGGTGGAAGATGTCGGCTTCAATAATGTAAATGATGTTATTGAATATCTTATGGCTAGAATGCCAGATACCATCCCTGCAAGAACGATGGTTCAAATCCGTATCGAAAACAAAGATAAGGGGCAAACTAAGGATTATTGTAGAATAGTGAAATAAATATTAGTAATAACTTGCAAGTTACGAAACTTTTTCGTAACTTTGCCAACAATTAAGAAAATGAAACAGAAAAATGAGAAAGAAAGGTTTATCAGAGAAACTGTAATCAAGTATTTCTTTGACATGAGCAAATTTACATACACTATTATGGTCTTGGGTGGATTGGCGGCACTTTTTAAAATAATAAAGACAGACCAAGATGGCACGGTATCGGCTATATACTTGGGGATTGTCTTGACAATAGTCTTGGCTATAATTGGATTAATAATATCAAAAAGATAAAATTATGAATGCTTTAGGATTAACTTTTGCTATTTGCTTAGTGCCAGCATTGGCTTTTTTAGCATGGCTTTATACCCCATGGGGTAAGAAATGGTCTAAAGAACTTTGAGTATTAAGACAAAGAGAGGTGGCAAAGTTGATTTGTTACCTCTTTTTGGTTTCGGCTGCTCCCTCTTCAGTCGTAGCCAACAAACGAACCGTTCAGCTTCGCCTGTAAAGCGGTATCGCCGATGGGTGTCTTGGCAAATGTTCCAAATAGTAGCTGTTTGGAACACTTGCGCTTTTCTTATGTCTATGGCTTCGCTTTATTCCCTTTCTCCTGACTTTCATCCATCCTCGGCTTCACTGAGTTCTCCTGAAAGCCTGAGAAACTGCACTGTGATGCCATAGAGCAGCAAGGGAGATAGGCCGAACTTTCATGTGGGGCTTTGGCCACCACACCCCTTGGCGGATGGCATACATGCGAGGAGGACTTTTCTTTCAGGGTAGGCTTGCTTCCGTTTTTGGCGAAGATGAACTTCCTTCCCATCTCCACCTATTTTGAAAGCCAGGCTACCCCTCTCTCCAAGCCACATGGCTATGCCATTCTCCCCACAAGTGTGCCATCCTCTATGCCCCAAGATTCTATAGCTGAAGCTGTGGAATCTTGTCCCCTGTCGGCATCGATGATGGTGCCATGGGACTAAAGGGAGAGCGGTTGGCTTGTCCAGGATGTCCTAAAGAATATGGTGGACAAACCGATTGTTACATTTTCTTATATGGTTCTATATTTATATTTTTATTTTCTTATTTGTTTATATAATTATATATCTATATAAGAACTTAACTCGCTCTTTATAAGCCTCTTTTCTATTGTATAGATTACCAATTGTTGTAGAACGTATATATTTGAATGTTTGTAGTCTTTTTTTATTTTTTGAGTTGTTTTATGGTAACAGTCTTCTTGATGGTGATACTTCTTGTTCTTGGTATAGTCGTCTAGATTAAATCCTTTCGATTTTGATATTACTCTTCTAGAACAAAATGGCGATGTTTGTTCTTTTATGCTTCATGTCAAGAAGCTGTTTGATTTCTTGCTTCCTTTTTCTGTGTTATATTTTGGCATCTTCGTGCAAATTTGATTTTGTGTATAGATGTTGCTCTGCATTATCTAAAACCAGTTGTGAAATCAGTAGTTCTGATGCGTTCAGCTAATTTTTATAATCCTGTTAACAACCATTTTACTTTGCAAAGTTAGCCCAAGCGGTGTTGGCAAGGGCGCACATCCTGTTTGTCTCAATATCTTTTTCAGACTTTTTGGGTGCAGTTGCTCCGGTTTCAAAAACTCCATGCCCTATGGGTGAAAAACATATTGGACATCTCTTGCCGCGACTCACCTTCTCCTTGGTTGCTGTTTTTATGCACGTAAAATTAGTATTAACATTTAAAAATTACAATTATGAACGCAATGAATAATTTCACAATCTCTGGTTTCGTAGTAAATAACGCAGAAGTACATAACTTTGAGAAATCAAGCATCGCACGCTTCGGAATCTCATATAGAACCTCAGTGAAAAAGGATGACCAGGAAATCAAGCTCTCGGCTATCCTTAACATCGAGACATGGATTAAGAATGATGACACCGCCACCTTGGATTTGCTCCAGAAGGGTAAGTTGATAAAGGTTGAAGGATTCTTCAAAGCTGATACCTATACCAAGGATGGAAAGGATTTCCATGTCACCAAGATGACTGCCACCAAGATTGAATTGGTGCGAAAAACAGCAAAGGAGGCTTAGACCTCCTTTTGTTTCTATGTTCTACTTTTATTGGCAATATCTAAAAGGCTATTTTTTGAATAGCCTTTTTGACTGCTCGTTACTAAGTTGCTTATATCTAGTAGTTTATGCTTTATATCTATATATTGTTATAGATGTATATATTTATATGTCTATATTTTTATATAAACATATAGTCCTATAAGGATATAGTGCTTTGTTTCTATGTTTATATAAGGCAATATCTATATGGCTATATTCTACTTTTCTTATATCTATGTTTTCATATTTGTTTCTATTGTTCGACCTCACTTTTTTATTGAAGCGGTAGCGTGCCATCTGCCTCCCTTGCTTTTTCCCGTGCAAAGTTATGGCGGCCCTGTCAGATGCCAAGTACCAGGAGAGGACTCCTTATTTGGCTAAAACTTTCCTGGAAGCCTTCCGCAAATAATTCTTATTTGGGTATTCCAGAAAAGTTTCTACCAAATTCCTTGGCGTTCTGACTCCTCTGGGCTGCTATCCTTTCTGCACGTAAAAAGGCTACAGGAGGCGAAGGACACGCCGAGGTATGATTAAAAAAAATATCGGATCGAACGAAACAAATAACTGTAAAAGGCTAGAAGGTTCCGGAAATCCAAAGTATAATTTTTAAAGTTGAACCAATAAAACATAGTGATTATGGCAAAAGTAATAGACGAAAACATTCAGCATCAGCTGGATAAGAAGATTAGTTTCTTCGTGAAATACTTTCCTGCTCGCATTCAGAACGTAGGTGAGGATGCCAAGGCTGCAAGGCAGTTGGTATGGGCTTTCAAAGATTCTCGTGATTCTGCTTATGAGAAAGTAGCTCAGATGACTGCCAAGCACTTGAAAGAGGAATATGGCGAGAAAGTAAAAAGTATGGTTTTGGTTTGTGTTCCGACGAGTAAGAAGGAGAATTACCAAAGCAGATACATGATGTTCTGTAATAGAGTCAGTGAACTTACCGGCATAGGCAATGGCTTTTCTCATGTGTGCGTGCTTCAAGACCGATTAGATGTTCATAACCATCGAAGAGGTAAGAAAAAGACGGAACGCCAAGCGCAACTTATTGACTTGGACACTTACTATTTCAAGGACAAGGAGATATGTGTGTTTGATGATGTTGTCACCACAGGCAAAAGCTATGCGGATTTTGCTAACAAATTGGAGGATAGCGGAGCACACGTTTTGGGTGGCATGTTCTTAGGTAAAACTTTTTATAGATATAATAGACAATGATTGAAAAGTATGAAAAATGGTGTTCCGTAGCATTTACGGGACACCGATTCATCTCTTCTGATAGAGTGGAAGAGGTGAGGGAGAGTGTTAGCAATGAGATTCGCTTGCTTTATTTCAAGGGATTTCGTAATTTCTTTTGTGGAATGGCTCTAGGCTTTGATATGCTTGCTGCTGAAGAGGTGCTGAAACTGAAGGAGGAACTTCCAGGCATCCTTCTTGTTGCCACTGTTCCATATCGGGAGCAAAATGAAAGATGGGGTGCCAATCAGAAAAAACGTTATCTGATGATTTTGGAGAAAGTGGATGATGTTATTGTGTTGAGTGAGCATTATTACAATGGCTGTTTTCTCAAACGCAATGATTTCATGTTGAACCACGTTGCGGCTTTGCTTGCATACTTTGATGGAAAGCCAAAGGGAGGAACTTTTTATACTGTAAGGAATGCAAAGCGGTTGAGCTTGCAAATTTGCAACCTGTTTTGATGGTTGCCTTTTGGATAGGTATTGCTAAAAAGGTAATGCCTATCCTTTATATCTAACTTGTTGATGTAATTGGATAATTCTTTTATATTCTCATTTACCTATTATGTGAGATAGCGTATCTGTGTCTTTTTGTGGGGATGAATATGCCATATAGTTGTTATTTGGAATATTATTGTTTTCTTTTTGTTCCTATAGTCTATAGGTGGATAGAAAAAGAATATGTTAAATAAAAAGGTATATCGTGATTATGCAGCCGTTTCTATCTAATTTATATACTTTTGCGATGAAATTTTCAATTAAAACAATGATTTATGAAATTTAAAAAGGTATTATTATTAGCGTTGCTTTGTTCCTCTGTCCTGGTGGGGTGCGAGGAACATCCTTCTTTCAAGACTTCCGTAGATGCTGTGGAAGGTTGCAAGAAGGAGCTAGCAGAGTTGAAGGAAATGGATGATGTATCTGTGGAGAATCTAGCAAAAGCTACCTCTGCATGGCTGGAAATACAAGATTCGGCTTATAGTGTATTCTCTCGTGACACTACCATCAATCTAAGAAGCCCTGTTGCCATGGCTTACTTTGTTGTGTCGGATTCTATACGTGGAGAACTCAAAAGACTGGCGTTTGCCAATCCTCGTTCTCTTCGTGATGTCATGTATCTTAAATTGAATACGGCAACGGCAAGAAAGAAGATAGAAAAGTCCGATGTGTATAAGGAGGCATTGGATTTCTATGACAAGCTCGATAAGCAAGATACTTATCCAAACTTGACAAAGACACTTATTGTGTATTCGGCTTTGCTGCATAATGCCAAGCCTTTCAAGCATGAAAGTGAACTTCTTGGATTCATCTCTGAAGAAGATAGATGCTTTCGTTCTTTGATGAAGTTTTTGAGTCAGGTTTCTAATGAGCAACTGCAGCAGCTTACTGATGCTACTGCTAGCATCTTCGATGGATTATATTCTTCAGTCGGCAGAAAAGTTGATGATGTCAATGATCGTACAATGCTTTATCTTACCATGCGTTTCAATCGCCGCATCGTTCAAAATGCCTTGGCTTGCAAGCAAGATGTGGAGAATGGAAAGAAGCTTAGTCATCTCCAGAGGGCTAACTACAGATGGATGCTCATTCAGCCGTTCATGGCTATTGATGACTATTCTACTGCTGCGCTAACAAGTAAGCAAAAGGAGGAACTTCTTGACATGTCAAATGAACTTCCTATGTTGCTGAACAAATTGGAGTTGGAAAAGCAGACTAAGGAGGAAGAAGATAAATTTACAAAAGTCCTTTCCGAATATTTCTTGAAATCGTATTTGTCAACATCTTTATAATAATAAAAACATGAACGAACTTATAGACTATACTCTCATCGAGAATGAGATTTTGAAAGATTCAATCTCTGATTTCCTCTCGGAAATTAGAGAAAAATCACCTGAATACTTCAATTCCCTTGGTGTGAAAACAGTATTGCACCGTGGCTATGCAGAAGTGTTTGTACTATTGAACAAGCAAGTGATGATGGAACATTTGGTGGATGAGCTGGCTAATGTGTTGGGCATCCATGTTCTGTATGCCGTCCGAGATAATAAAGGGCAGACATATAAGGCTGTGGCTTATTCCGTTCCTGTGGAAAACAAAATGTATGTCATTCATCTGGCTTCACAACAACATGGTGTCATAGAAAACATGACGGTCAACTTCTATGATAGCTTGGAGATCATGTACAAGCAGGTTTGTAAGGAATTTACCAACATGCCGAAGTTTGATATGTTTATCCTTGAAAAGAAAAAGTACTCGGATGTCATAAACAGTTTCTATTAAAAAGTGCTGAGGTATGTTTGCAATAACATTGAAGGTGATATTGGCTTTTGTGCTCACGGCCATTCCTTTTGCTTTTCATCTCTGGGTGAAGCCGAGACAAGCGTCCTCTACCAAGTGGGGGAACTTATACTCCGTGCTTTCTGCTATTTATGAAAGGATGAAACATAGTGACAATGTAAGAAAGTTCTTTACACGTGTTTTCTTGATAGTCCTCCTGTTTGTTCAGTACGTGGATTTTGAAGCAGCGAACGCTGCCAATCTTCTTAGTAATGAATTAGCTCAGGGAAGAGTAACGATGACAGGTCAGATTGTAAATGTAGCTGACCTGTCGTTGCTAGACAATATGTTTGATAGTGGGGAAGAGATAGCTGATTATTTCTATCCATTCCAAACACCAATTTTCCTTTCTGTGGGGTGCTTGATGGTAGTTAGTCTGATGTTCTATTATCGGATTTCGGATAAGGTTCTATCCTTTCTGCATGGCAACAATATGGCATTTTCTCTAGTAGCACAAACTGTCATTTTTGTCATGGCTGGCCATTGTGGACAATACTTGTGCGCAGCGGAAACTGTGTTCATCATATTGATGGCTGCTGCCGTTTATCCAGATAAAACAGGCGAGGGAGTGCCAGGAGGAAGAAAAGGAATAGAGTATTCAAAAAAGGAAGAATTGTTTTGGAAAAACGCAGAGAGAAAAGCTGCTTAGTTTTCTAACAATGGAAAAGATTGTGAAGGTATTGCACTTCACAGATTTTCCATATAAAATATGATGTAAAAAATAGTTATGAGTGACAATAAAAAAGTACAAGGTATAGATAGCAAGATATGGGAATTGTCTGATGAGATAGTTCTTCCGATTAATGTCTTCATCTATCTGGCCAATGACAGGGCTTACAACAACCCACAGCGTCTTTCAAAGATTCAAGCCTTTGTGGATTTGGTGGAGCATTATCTGGATTCTCTTCAGAATGAGCAGGACGCTGCACTTAATATAGCAAAACTGTCAAGGCGTTGGAATTGGACACGCCCAACGGTTATAGCTTATGTCAATAATCTCAAAGCAATGAATGCTTTTGAAGTGGAGGACTCGAAGGAAGGAAAGAACGTTTCGATTAATCCGAATATTCTTTCTTCTCTAAGGGGTGGCAAAACATCTGATAGCAGAGAAAGCGGAGACTCCCTACAGTCTCGACCAACCTAGCCACATCTCTCTTCCGATGAAACGGAGGAAAACTCTTTGACAGAAAAATAAAAATATTCACATAGAAAGGATTCTTTACAAATGCGCTTGCGCATGGGCGGATTTTTTTCTCTGCTCTAGTAGCCTAATACGGAGTTTCTGCAAAACTCACTGTAACCCCCAAAAATGAAAAGTAATTCATTTTGACATTCGTGCGGCAAGCCGTGGGGATTATTAGGCTCAGGGACTTCTTCCCTAAGAACCCTTCTTTAAAGCAAATAACATATGGCAGGAGCAAAAAATGTAATAGACATGAGACCGGGAAAGGGCTTTACCACTTCCCAAAGTAATGAACACCTCAGAGTTTTCTCTGATAAGGATAGAGCTAAAAAGGCTCAGTGGAATTATGACCCTTCTCGTGAACACCTTAACTTTGAGATTGGGAAAGGTGGGGTTGTTATGAAAGTCAACAAGATGAAATCAATACCCCAGAGGATTGCAGAGAACTTGGAGGCTCGTGGAATAAAAGACCCAAACTTGTCTTTGATAAATCAAGGCAAAAGGCCTTACTTTAAGACTGTTGCTAATTTTATTCTGGGAGGAAACCGAGAGGTCATGCGCAACTTGGCGTTTGGAAACCAAAATGTAAATTGGGAGCAAGGAGCTGACAATACCCAGTTGAAACGTATGCCTGAGATTGAGAATTGGGCGAAAGATGCTTATCGGTTTATGTGTAAAAAATATGGTGAAAAAAACATAGCAGCTTTTGTTGTGCATCTTGACGAGGCTAACCCACATATTCATTGTACAGTTTTGCCTATTACTCCAAAGGAAAAGTTTTCTTTCTTGGGCGTATTCCTAGATGGTCATGATGACAAGGAAGCTTTGTCTAGACATATGACTAATCTTCATACAGAGTTTGCCAACGAGGTTGGTATAAAGTATGGATTGGAACGTGGTGACAGCATCAAAGAAACTGGTGCCGAACATCGTACGACCGAAGAGTACCGTGAGCGACTTTGGAAGGAAGCGCAGCAAAAAGAAGCTGAGGTGGAGGAAAACAACAAGACCATCGAGGGCAATAAAAAGACTATCGATACTCAGAACAACATCATGGATTCTCAGAGTCGGGAAATCAAACATGCGGCTGCTCGTTTGAAGGCTTTGCAGACTATGATTAAGAATCTTCAAACCCATAAGATGGATTTGGAAGGTGAGGTGAAAAAGTTGGAGCGTGACTTGGAAAGCGGTAAGATTACCAAAGAAGAAGCAGACCGTAAACTTGCGCAAATCAATGCTGATATTGAAAAGACAAAAGAAAAAATTGCTGACAAAATAGAAAAGTTGAAAATCGCCCAACGTCAACTAGACATTATCGAAGAAAAGAAGAATAACTTTGAGGCGAAGGCTGCTATGGCAGAAGAGAAAGCGACGGAAGCTGAAAAGAAATATAATGAAGTGAAGGCAAAAATAGACAAGGAAACTCCTGCTCTCAACAAACAGGTGATGCGTGAGATGCAAGCTCTGGGTTACCACCTAGGTGCCATCGATACTCAAAATAGATTGGAAAAGTATAATGAGTTCAAGGCTCAATTACCTGATGAACAGCGTGAGTTCTTGGACAGTACTGTTGGCAAAATATGGGATGGTTCCTTTATGGAACAAATTGCCGAGAATACATCTGCTGTTTGCTCTGTCGCTACTGCTCTCTTCATGGGGTACCTTGATAGTGCAACGACCATTGCTGCTAGTCATGGTGGAGGCGGAAGTCCTGGCAGTGGTTGGGGTAAAAAGGATGACGAGGATGACCTCGCTTTCCGTCGCAGATGCTTTGGAATGGCTATGCACATGATGAGGTCTGGAAACAAGCAGCAGCGAAAACGTTGATGCGGTTCTTATGGAAGAATATAGAGATATACTTATATAAAGGTATGGTTATAGGAATCTTTCTTTATTTTGTTATTACCTTATATTCTTCTATAATACTATATGCATATAATGCAATAATTATAGATTTGTTTGTTTATATGCTTATATCTTTATTGTTTTATATAAAGTATTGTAATAAAGTAGAATAGGAAAGTAAAACTTATATACATTAACGGATAAGATGGCGTGATGGAAATATGAGATATTTTACATCCAAATTAAAAAGATTGCATGGTGTCAAATTATATAGTTAGAATAATGTAACAATGAAGGAACATAAGTAGGCGAAAAGTTCAAGTTCCAAGGTATGACCTTGGTGGCGGTTGAGACAAAGAAGCCAACCTGTACCGGCTGTTTCTTTGAGGGTAAAATCTTGGAAACTTTAAGATGTGCATCTTGTGAGCGTTCAGACCACAAGAATGTAATCTTCAAGAAAATTGAGGGGTAGAAACTGCAAATAGTAAGTCTTTCTTTCTCTAGTTTATAAAAAATGTTGTACCTTTGCGGTGCATCAAAAAGAAGATAGTATGGATAAAAATATGTTTTTTAATACAATACAGGAATATAAAGAACTGGGCATGTCTAATCTCATAGATTATGACAAGTTCTATTTATATTCCATCGTAACTCATTCCACCGCCATAGAAGGATCTACTATGACAGAGGTGGAGAACCAAGTGTTGTTGAAGAGGGCTTGGCAGCCAGGGGAAAGAGCATGGAAGAACTTAATATGAATCTCAAAGAGGAAATCAAAAACTATAATTTGTCTCTAGGGGATGATTCTATGGAAGAGACTGTTTCACAACATATGCATAGATAAAATGAAAGCATTGTTTCCTATAAAAAAGGAGTATGTCAAGAAAATCTTTGATGGCTCCAAGGCGTATGAATATAGAAAGTCCTTTTGCTCTTTGGAAGTAGATACTATTGTTATCTACGAATCAAGGGGAAAGGGACTTGTTGTTGGTGAGTTTGAGATAGCGGATAGGTTATGTGATACTCCAAGAAATATATGGGAAAGAACAAAGGGGTATGCTGGTATATCGGAAAGTGACTTCTTTTCATATTTCGAAGGGAGAGACAAGGCTTGTGCTTATGTTGTCGGGAATGTCAATGTGTTCTTGAAGCCCAAAACTCTCCAAGACTATGGAATTAATGTCGTGCCTCAGAATTTTTGTTATATCAGATAAACTTAAATTAAAAAAAGTTATAGAATGAGCGGAATGTTATATTCATATAACTTTATTTTGTATCTTTGTTGCGTATATATAACATTATAAGCATGACAAAGTTTACAAAAGCAAATTGGATGACCAGACAACTGGCGGAGAATCTTTGTGTAATGGGTGAGCAACTTAAAATGGCGAGAATGAGGAGAAACTTGACCATGGAAATTGTAGCAGCAAGAGCACAATGTAGTCGCCAAACTTTGGCAAGATTGGAAAGTGGCTCACCTGAAGTTTCAGTAGGGGTATTGGCACGTGTTTTGAATGCACTGCAGATGCCTGATGAGTTGTTGCTCATTGCTAAGAACGATGAGATGGGAAAGGTCATACAAGATATTGATCTAAAGAATAAAAAACGTGTAACAGGAAAATGACAATGGAAAAAATTAAGGTTGTTGCCGACTTTGATTGGCTTGAAAATGAGGAAACTATAGGACTTCTTGGGCATGAATCTCAGAGGGGGACAGATGTATATACCTTTGAGTATGATAAGGACTGGTTGAAAAGACATCCTTCTTTAAATCTAGGAAAGGAGCTGCAATCTTTTCCTGGGGTTCAATATAATCCTACAAGAAACAGAATATTTGGAACATTCTCTGATGCACTGCCTGACAGATGGGGACGAAGACTTATTGATTTGAGAATCCACCAGGAAATGAAAGACTCTGGAGAACGCAGGGTAAATATTTCTGATTGGGACTACTTGAAAGGAGTGGAGGATTCCTTAAGAATGGGTGCTTTTCGTTTCAAGGACATAGCTACAGATGCTTACATAAGTTATAATAAGTCATATTCAATTCCACCAATTTTGTTCTTGGATGAACTGTTGGAGGCTGCAGGTCAGATAGAGAAGAGTGAGTTGAACAGAATGGAACCTGAATCAAGATGGATTCAGCGAATATTCCAACCAGGTTCTTCTATGGGAGGAGCTAGACCTAAGGCTTGTGTGAAGGAAGGTGAAGATTTATATGTTGCGAAATTTCCTTCTGTAGGGGATGAGATAAACATTTCACGTTGGGAATATTTTGCTCATTCTATGGCTAAGGATTGTGGTATAAACGCTGCGGAGTGCAGAGTGGTTTCAAGCAAGGATAGTCGTGATGTCCTTTTGTCTAAAAGGTTTGACAGAACAGAGAATGGAAAGAGAATACACATGGCATCTTCTCTTACATTGTTGGGATTGAACGATGGTGATGGGGAAAGTACAGGAAAGGGGTATCTTGATATTGTGGATTTTATTGTGGCCAATGGAAGTGTTGATATGGAAAAAGAATTGGAGGAACTGTATCGCCGTGTGGCGTTCAATATTTGCATAGGCAATACTGATGACCATTTCAGAAATCATGCTTTCCTTTTGAAAAAGGATGGATGGCACCTGTCACCAGCTTATGATATGAACCCTACCAACAAATATTACCATTCCTTGCTAATCGATGGTTATACCAATGAATCTAGCTTGGATGTACTTTATGATGCCCATGAAAGCTATATGTTGGATGAGACAACTGCTAGAGGAATTATTAAGGATGTTACTCGCAATATGAAATATTGGGAGAGCATGGCTTTGAGATGCGGTTTGTCAAGAAGTGATCTGAAAGTTTTTCAAGAACGTATAGAAGAAGGGATGGAATGGAAATGTGGTTCTACACTACATAGATAGAATAAGTGAGTGTGTCATAAGTCCATGACACACAAAAAGCCGTATTGAGGTGCTACCCTAACACGGCTTAATCTTTGTGATTTCTCACCAAAATGCTTTTTTTACATTTCCGATTCTTCGATAATTCGTTTGGTTTCGTGCTCGTAGGCGAGGCGTGAATAGCTCTCGCCCTGGCACAATGGGCAGCTGCACGGTGTGCCAGTGGTCTTGTACACTTGCGCCCAGTGGCTCTTTATTAACTGTGTCCAATGTGGATGTTGCACATATGTGCCATCGTCCAACATAAAACTGCGGAAGCCATCGGCACGCTTAACGATTCTCGACTTAAGCAAACGATACTGTTGCTTTCTTCTCCATAACTTGTTTCTTTCTTCCATCGTCTCTTTCGATTAAAATTATCTTCTGCGATGATAAAAGAATAAAGTTATAGTTTGTGTCCATATCTAAATGTATTTTAGTTCGTTATTTATTTTTGTCCTATTCTGTAAACCTTTCTCATGTGTGCGTCAATAAATCCGCATGACGCAACAAGCGGCAAAACCTTTGCTTCGTCCTCTGCCGTGAGATGTCCAACACGCTCGGCTCTCACCGCCACGCTCTTTTTCGCCTTCATTGGAAACAACTGTGCACAATCCAAGCGGCTGTCTTTTGTCAACACGCCTTTGTAGTCTTCGGCTTTTAAAATGTACTGAAAGCGTTGCATGGCTGGAACGTTACGGTAAAAATCCAAGTCGGAGTTTATTAGGCAAAGCCTATGGCATCGCCTTAGAGTTTTTGCCAACGATTACAAAGTATTTCAGTCTGTCATCGTAACCTTTGTTAAGTACCAAACCATCGCTTCTGTCCATGTTCTGATAGACAATATCGCCCACGTTGAGGTCAGCACCCGACTTTATTCGCCTGTCTTCCTGCATCTCGGTTTTAAGTGCCGCCAATGCCCCTTTGACATCATCTATCAACATTCCATCGATTCCTTAATAATCTGCACTTGGCGAATGTGGTTTACCATCGCATCCGTCGCACCGCCGGCACGTGCTATGTCAATAAGCGTAAGCACATCTTTCTGTGGATCGTCTTTCATTCGCTCGCACACTGCTTTGTAGGCATTGTCGTGCGACATCTCCGAAAGTCGTTTTGAGTCAACGTTGCCGTACTTGGATATCGTCTTGTCCAATTCCTCTTTTTCCATATCGGCTATATAGTCCATATTTGGTGCCGCCGTGGCATAAACATTTTGGTTCTCGTCCACTCGAATAGAAGAAGTGAAGCCTTTGAGGTCTGTCGATTCGTCACCGTTCTCCGCCATCTTCACCACCTTGTAGGTGAGCGACGGAACAGGACCTAACTGACGTGCCTTAAAAGTGTCCTCGGCAATCGTCAAACCGTAGGTCGCCAAATACTCACGTTGTGCAAAATACATGATTTTAAACAGCTTGATATAGTCCAAACCTTCCTTGAAGTGCTGCAATATATACAACACAACCGCTTCTATCTTGTTTATCTGCTCCTGTGATTTCATATTGTTATAACGTTATATTCCGCTGCAAAAGTACGACAAATATTTCTAATCTCCAAACTTTTATGAGTTTTTATGGCTTACAAACAAAAAACTCCTGATTCTCTCGAACCAGGAGCGTTGAAATCGTCTAAACGAAAGAAAAATAGTATTTCTGCTATATTTATCTCTTTGAATATATAATACGAGAACCATCTCTGAAACGAATCCAAACTAAATCTGTTTCATACTCAAAAACATGTTTATATTTTGATATTGTTCTAAAAACAATAGTAGGCGCATCAAAGATTTTTGGAATCATCCTCCCTTTCACCATAGCCTGAATAAATTCTCCTGTTACTATAGAATCTGGTAAATCCTTGTAAAGTTCCAGCAAATCATTTGTAGCTTTATCCACTGTATCTTTTGGAAAAATATAATACTGATCTTCATATCCATATATATCTGACACAATATTAGAAAGACTATCTTGTCTGCCATTATGAAGGGAAAACCAAGATCCTTCATAATAAGTATATTCTACAGGTTTTTTACCCTTTGTCTCAATTGTTATTTTCGACAACCCTTTATCAATGATAGTCTTTACATCTTTCTCCCATACCACATCGTCAAACTTATCATACTTTTTGACCTTTGTATAGATTCCTTGTGCATTTGCTACAAATGCAATCAAAAAGAACAATGAACTTAATAAAATCTTCTTCATATTTTCTCTATTTTTTGGTTGTTTTACTTTCTTTTTTGCATTCTGTTTGAATATGCTTTATCATATCGTCAACTTCTTGATTGATTCTACTGAAGTTTTGTGAGAGCATTCGCTCCTTGGCATCAGGAGATTCAAAGACATAGAACTTTGGAAGAGGATAGTTAGCGTAGTCGGCTTCCTCTTTCTTTATCTCGTCCATGTCGAAGTTGGTCTTGCAGAAGAACTTGGAAGTCTTGAACTCCTCAGCTTTCTGGATATCCATGGCCCCCTTTCTACCTGTCTTTGTAACAGTGAAGTCTCTAGCTGTCTGACCGCAAATCCATCCAGATGCCATATCTGAAATTTTGGAGGCAGGAACCAGGCTATCCATATTCTCATTGAGATTGATGGATGTCCTGTCTCGGTCAATGGTGATACCTTTCTTCAACTGTACCACCTTTCCGAAAATATCTCCGGACAGCCAGTCTAAGGTATCTTTACTTCTCGCAGAACCACTGATTACATTACCAACGGTAGTGATAATCTTATCTTTTCCTACCTTACTATAGTCAGCTTCAAGCTGTGGAAGTTCCTGGAAACCTAATGTCACTGCTACCTTGTTGCTTCGGGCAGTTCCTATCAGACGGTCTATCTTATGGAAATATAAGGTTGGCAGCTCATCTACGATGATACTAACAGGAACATTCTTGCCCTGTCCACTGTTCACTCGTGTTACAAGACGGTTCAGAATCAATGCGTTCAATGCTCCCACGATGGATTCCATTTCTGGGTCATTGGCTATGAGAAGGTAGCTTGGACTCTTAGGGTCTGATACTTTTAGATCAAAATCATCGCCGCTGAATACCCAATAGCTTTCTTTTGTGGCCAATCGAGAGATTTGAACTCGAAGTGTACCAATCATACCTTCCAACTGTTCCATGGCCTTGTTCTCAAAGGCTGTTTGGAACGGACCAAGAAGTGGTGCCACCTCTGTATCTGTATTCAACACCTCAAAGATTTCCTTGTAGTCGTGGTTGAGGAAGGATAGGACATGAGGCATGTCGGAGTATTGCCCTTTCCAATAGGCTGGCTCCACAAGTTTGTCTGCTTGTCCCAGACATCCTTTTGCATAGACCCTACCTGTGAGTCGTTGGTGGAATGTTCCTTCAACTTGCTCGTATTGGGCATCAAGGATATTTCCATCTTTATCATAAGGCACTTTGTTGTAGTTCACAAAGAAGTAAATGCAAGCGGCGAGGAAGTTGGTTGCAGACTTCTGGAAGAAGTCATCACTACCGCCGCCTCCCTTTTGTCCTTTTTGCAAGGATTCTACCAAAGTCTCGGCTGTTTCCATTGCAGCAGCCAAGTTGCTGATGTACTTTTGCTGAATAGGATTTACTCTTCTGGAATACTCTACATTGACGAAGTTAATAATGTTGAACTTACAGTTCGCAGGAGTGTTTCCGGCAGCTTGGTTCTTCCTGTAATGGTAATAGAGCTTGGTTGCTAGGGTAGGGAACTTGTAGTCATATACTACCATGGCAAAGCCTTTCTTGGAGTGTTGTCTTATATATGGTTCTATCACAGAGAATGTCTTACCACTACCTGGTGTACCTACTACCCATGTTCCTCTGAAGGGATTGATGATGTTTATCCATCCATGGCGAAACTTGCCTCGGTAGTAGTAGCGCATAGGTATGTTTACGGAATACTTGTTCTCCACCAATTCTTCTGCTTGCTCGAAACTCTCGTTCTCGAAGTTGAAGCGGTCTTTCAACATACCATCCCTGAAGTATTTGGAAACATTGTCAAGTGCAACATGGATGAGCACTGTTCCTATGATGGATGCTGCCATGTAGAACCAAATGTTTGTTTTGAGAATCCAAATTCTACTATGCCAATCCCAGTTATATAAGAATACAGATAGAGTAACAAGTAACAATCCTATGGATATTGGCCAAAAGACCATCTTTCTGGCATCAAACTCCAACTGCTTCTTGTTCTTTGTTCCTATACAGGTGATGATGACCAACATTACGGTCACCAGTTTACTGAAAGGCAAATACTGATATACAGACATTCTGTGAAGACGAGAATGAATGTCTGTAATGAGACCTCCCAAGAAATCCAAAGCGGATGGATCGAGGGCATACATAAAAAACTCTAACACCAACGATACGTAGATGGCTACTCGAAATAGGGTGTAGAGACCTTGAAGTTCTTTCGATTCTTCCATTGTTTTGTTCTTATTTCTAATTCATTACACCACGAGCCTTTCTTGCCCATCTCTTTTGGCATTCTGTGCTGATGGTGTACATGCTCTTTGGTTTATAATATTTTCCTCTCAGTTCATACCATGAATCCATAAGGGTTGTATAGCGCAAGAGGCGATTCAGTTTTCTTATCTTATAATTCATGCTCTGAAGGCTTTTTCTGACTCTGCTAATGCAGTCAATTCTTTCTTTTTCTGTCATCTTGCTGTTCTTGTCCTCGTCCTTGCTGATAGGAAGAAGCTTTTCTACATCTGCAGCTATCTGGATGCCGTTGTCTATGATGTCGCTGTAGATATGGCTTCTTGATTTTGACAAGGCAACGGCAAGGGTGTTAGCTGGACAAGAGAACGTAAAGGATTTCAATTCCTTGATGTTCTTTACAGCGTGGTCAACCTCAAAATAGATGGCGTAAATCTCTGCTGCTATAGTGAGAATGTCATCGAAGCTTGTCAAGTATTTGTTGAACTGATTTTGAAAATTATTAATTTTGTCCACCTCTTCCTTGGACATGATATGTTCGCCAGCGTTCAAAGTCAAAACAGCATCTTGTGCAACTAAGGCTTTGGTTGCAGTCTTGGCATACAGCTTGAACATTCCTGCTCTCACTGGATCCGGACCATTTTGTGAATGGGCAGGATCGGGGAACATAAAAAATGCAGTGACTGCTAATATTAGAATATTACTTTTCTTCATAATGATGCTTTTTTTTGTTTTACCATCCCCAAGGTTTGCTGTTTTGTCGTTCTTTATAGAACTTGGCTACTATTTTCATGGCGCGAGACTGCCTTTTTCTGGCTTCCTCGGCAAGTGTCTTATTGCTTTTTTGTATCTTTCCTGCAATGGCACGATTCCAAACATCCTCGAAGGAATAGAGGCTGATGCTTAGTGCCAAGGCTCGGAACTTCTTGTTGAGCTGTTCAATCTCGCTATTCAGTTGCCATAATATTTTTGTTCTTTCTGCTCCATTGAGCATATGGCCTTCGCCTTCTCCTGCCACTACTTTCTTTAGCAACCTATAGGTTTTCACCAATTCCACGGCTGTTTCAGCATATAGGTTGTTCATGGAAATCGATGAAGCTATTCCTTGTGGATTGAGCTTGCAAGCTGTTTTTATCTCCCATAAGGCGGAGAGGGTTTGCATCCCTTCTGCATATAAGGTTGTTGCAGCCTTGATGGAAGAAGCAAATCCTTGTGCTGTCTTTAAATAAGAATTATACTTTTGCTCCCAATTCTTCATCTTCGTTTGTGAGTAAACTATGCCTCCCTGGAGAACAAACAATGTATCAAGACAGTGTTGTTGTTGCTTTATTTGTTTGCTTAACAATGCCTCTCCTTCTCCTATGGCTGTATATTCAATTGGATTGGAGGAGGACGCTCCTTGTCCGAACACTTGTACGTTGTACAAAATGACCAGCAAAATGAGGAACAAAATTTTACGAACGATTTGTGATTTCATATATTCCTTTGTTTTTCTTGTTAAACTCAACTCTACATCTTATCTCCGAAACAATGTCATTGCTAGCCTTGATGCCTATCATGTCAAGTTTGGCATTATTGCGGTCACCTGAGTATATGGTGACGGTTTTCAAACCGAAAAGTTGTTGGGGCAAGCTTCTACTTTGCTGGTAGTCAACAACTCTGTATAGCTCCACGTAATCAGTGGAGTGGGAGAACACCCCATGAAGGATAATGATTTGTTCTCCTGTGATGATATATTCCATTCTTGCAAGATAAACTAACTTGAAAAGAAGGTGGAACAATAGCAGGATGCAAGCATAGATAGCCCACTCATGATAGGCGAAACTACAAAACTTGTATATCCATATACTAGCAACAAGGAGGCACAAAGAACCTGTCTCATTGATTATGTATTGAAACCAATGAGGACGCAATGTAACCGTGCGAAACATAAATATGGTTTTGTTCATATCTCTTGTATATTTATATTTTATTAAAGGGATGGGAAGCGTTATCTTCCCATCCCCATACCTTCGTTCTGACCTCTACCTGGTTGCTCTGCCAAGCTTTCATATACGGCCGCAGACACTGCTTGTGGAGATACGACACCTGGTTTATGGAAAACTGGTGCTGACTCGTATATCTCTGGGCGAGGACGAGGTGGTGCGGACAAACCTGCCACTACATCCGCTCCAACAGTGACTGCTGCAAGGATGGCTGCGCCAAGATTGAAGCGGCTCTCAGGCTTGGTCTTCATCTCTACCTCTGGAAAAATCTTGTCGAAGAGCTTCATTCTTTGATAGTCGTTGATGGCAAGGAACTTGTCATACTGCTTTTGGGTAATCTCATGGGAAAAGACATTCCCATCTATTACTGCAGTCATCTTGTATTTCCCTTCAACGGCATTGCCATTGGCATCTTTGATTCTCTCTACTGCAATATCTCCGACTTCTGTAGCCCTGCCATGCTCTCCGCTTCGCTTCCATTCTTTGCTCGCCTTGATGTTATTGAGTGATTCACCGTTTATACTGCATCGCCAAGAAGGTTGATTTTCGTTTGTTCTCGAAGGTCGTTGAGGTTGATTACTTCCTTTCCATAGAGAACAGTTTCCTTGGTTCTGGTTTCTACGGAAGGTAGTTTGCGAGGATCGGGATTCTCTTTGAGCATTTGCCATATCTCGCTGTCAGACGGCATCTTTACATCCTTTCCCTTTGCCTGTCCATAGTCTTGAAGCTTTTGAAGACCTTTCTTTATGGCATCGAAACGCTCTTGTTCTGATGTGTTCGAAGAGTGATGATTTCATAGCCAAGTCCTGCTGCCTTTAAGTCTTTCAACACTTTTGCAAGTGAAGGAGGAATATTGGCATTTTGACCTCTAGTGTAACCACCCTGATAGAGGGTATTGCTTGCCACCACCTTCATCTTTTCCTTGTTCTCGTCTGTAAGTGGAATCATGTTGGTAAGCAACTTCGCACGTTCCTCGTCTGTGGAATATTTGAAGTTGTTGTACTGAGCTTCAGTAATCTTGAAAGACCACATGCCAACATCCTTGTTGGTTCTTACGTTCATCAGATAGTTGCCAGAAATCTCATCTTTCCACGCCGTGGCACTCGTGATTACTGCTGAGGACTTTTCACTGACAAGGCTGTAGTCACCATTTAAGGCAACAACTCCATTGGCTGTGGTGAGGTTTCCTGATTTCACGTTATCTTGCAACTCTCCGTTGGATGCATTCTTTATCTTTACCTCGTCAAACACTTTGTCAAAGAGTTGAAGACGGTATTTGTCTTCGTAATTGATGAACTTCAAGTAGTCTTCCTTGCTAATCTCATGGCTCATGACCTGCCCATTGATGACTGCTGTCATTCTGAAAGATGGTTTCACTCCATCATGGGTAGGATAGGCTTGGATTTCACCAACTGTAACTCTTCTGCCATCCTTCACTGGTAAATAGAACCCTTCGTTTGGGTTGAGTGTTCTACCATCCACAACCCCGATTGAGTTCCATTTGTCAATATATCCCGAATGGTAGTCCTCTCTCATGTTCTGTAGGTCGATGATGTCAGACGTTGTTGTCGTATAGTGTTGGGATGCAACTTCCTTTGCAAAGATTTCCTTTTCTTTCTCTGGTGTCAGATGAATGGAAACATAGTCCTTGGTGTTAAGCTGTTCACGAGTTATTTTGTCGCTAAAGTCAGCTTTAATGACATTGTTCAGGATGGCAAGACGCTCATCGATGCTTACTGCGTTCTTTGTGCTATTCTTCTTACCTGTGTTCTTAAACTTCTCTGTCATCAGTTTTTTTACCTCGTCATCCGTCAGCTTGTATTGCAAGTCTGCATTAACAGAGGATGACTTGATGGTGAGGGTCTTGTTTTTTTCATCTATCACAACGCCATGGGATGCCAACAGATGCTGAAAGGTCTCTGGGGTGAGCGTTAAGTCTGGACTATAGAGATCTGATAATCTTTCTGCCTGTCCTTTAGGACGCACCAACTCCTTAGGCTTGCTTTCTACCTTCATGTTGGCAAGGGCATCCTGCTGCTGGTTACCTTTGTCATAGAAGCCATAGCTTCCTGTCTTCAATTCTCCAGGCTTTAATCTACCATCTGGACGGTCTATGACAACTGGCGCACTATTGGCAAAGAAAGGTCGATCATTGATTCTGCGAACGTGATATCTGTCTCTTCCAAACAACATTCCAAAGATTGAGTTGTCGAATCTGCCAAAACCTGGCCCTGAAAATGGACGAAAACGTGGGTCGCCCATATAGCCGTATTCTCCTACGTTGAGTCGATGACCATTCAATCCCATGTTAACAGGAGAATTGGCATTTCTTGCTGCTACAAAGGAACCTGGAATGTAATAATCGTTCTTCACAATAGAAACAAAAGTGTTGTAGGCATTCTTGTCCCATACGGTTGTTCCTCCGTTCATCAAGGCTTCCAACTGCTTTTGGTTGATATTGTAATATCTTGGCTGCGAAGAGTTGTGTGACATGGTGACAAGCTGATAGGTGCCTGTCTCTGTCATTGAAATATGGGCTTGCATACCATTGGCATTCAATACGCTTTGCAGCTGTGGGGCTACATCCGTGGCTCGTGGATTTGTGTTTGTTCTTATGGTTCTCATACCTTATTATATTTATATAGGAAATTTTCCTCTTCCATAATTGCTTATGGAAAAGGAATGATGTATGTTATTTTGTTTCTTCTTTGTACACGATAACACAGGTGTGTCGATTGGCGGTGTATGGTTTGTAAAGGTTGATGCCGCCTCTGCTGATGCCTTGCATCTTGCTTTTATCTACTCCTGCCTTCATAAGTAGCTTGGCAATATACTTTGCACGCTTCACGCTGAGTGCTCTGTTGTGCTTCGGTGTGCCAGTCTTGCTGTCTGCAGCTCCTATAATCTTGACACTTAGATTGTTCTCCTTCACAGCTCCTGCTATTTCTCCTATGTTTACAAGTTGTTGCTTGTCAACAAGGTTGGTGGAGTTTATCTTGAAGAAGAATAGAATAGGTGCGTCCAGTTGAATGCCACTGTTCTCGACGGCTTGTTCTTCACTTGCCATTCTGTCTCTTAGCTTTCGAAGTCCATCAAAACTGTTCTTGGGATAGTTGGTCAAGTCTGTTACGCCTTGGTTGTCTGTGTCTAAGACCTCCAAAACAGGCTTACGTTCATATCCTTGTTTGCCGATACCGATGGTGAGTCCAACGGTAGCTTGGAAAAGGTTGTCACCGAAATGCTTGTTTTTCCCTAAACCATCAAACTTTTGGTAGGTACTGGTTCCTCCCAACTCGGCGGTAACGTGCAAGCGATTGGTTGCCCTGTAACTGCAGAGTAGGCCGTATGAGAGGGCAAACGGAATATGGTGTAGCTCTGAGTTGTGAATTACACCAGCTCCAATATATGGAACCAAGTCCCATCTTGGAAGTGGATCGTAGGTGGTTCTGTAGAAACTCGATACGTTGAGCATCAAGTCTCCATGGTAATTTTGGAACTTCATGGCTTCATCGATTGCATTTGTGAACTTGAACCCTTGGTACACCAGGCGTGTTCCAAAGAAACGTGAATGCCATTTACCCAAACTGAATACCATGGTAGGACGTGTATGGCCAAAGAAGTCTGTGCATCCTACTGGTGCTCCAGAGAAGGTGGACATACCAGCCTTGATGCTGCCAAACCAATTGCTACCTATACTGGATAACTTATATTTCTCTTGTCCGGAAAGGAATGGCTTGCTGTCTTTCTTTTCAGTTCTGCCATTGGAGAAAGAGGATGCCTTGATATATTCCTTCTCATTCTCTCCATAAACTACCTGTGCCTTGGCTGTGCTGCCTATTACCAATAAGGCTGCCAGCAAAATCTTTAATTTCTTCATTTTATTTATTATTATAGTTTTGTCTTATGTTACATTTTCTCAGCTTCTATATCGTATAGATAAAGCTTATGTTGAAGAATGATGCTCTCGCATTTCTTCACATAGTCTTTTCTAGTCGCATAGCCTCCTGCCTTGATTGCGACAAGCCAGTTGTGATAGTCGGTTGGCTTGTATCGCCAACAGCGAGCGTATCTGTCACTCAT
Source organism: Prevotella sp. AM34-19LB (assembly GCF_003468525.1). NCBI lineage: Bacteria > Pseudomonadati > Bacteroidota > Bacteroidia > Bacteroidales > Prevotellaceae > Prevotella > Prevotella sp. AM34-19LB. The sequence goes on from NZ_QSIG01000019.1 coordinate 30,508, forward strand.
CAACAACCTGGAATGATACTCGATGCTTTCCTCTGCCGAGGAGAAATTGCAGAATTTCTCGTTTTTGCGGTCATCATCATGAATGCTGTAGGGTAGGCCTCTTCTGAGCCAGTTGCTATTGGCCTTTATTCCAAAGAAATTATAGCCTATTTGTGCCAGGCTGCTGTTTCCCCATCTGCTTTCAAACGCCATCTGTGCCAGTATAACAGAGGCTGGTATGCCGTATTTTCTTTGTTGGCGCATGGCCGCTTGGGCATAATGCTTGATGAAATCATCGGGCGTAAGCACTTTGTCTTCGTCTATCTTCAATGCCTTGATGGCTTTCTCTCTCGTCTCTTTTATGTAAAGAAGCAAGTCGTATGGGTCTTCCAAACGGCCCCGAAGCCTACAGGTGATATGCAGATGTGGCCCAGTGGAGCGTCCTGTAGTTCCGCTGATGCCTATTGGGTCTCCTGCATAGACCTTCTGGTTGTCGCTCACACAAATTTCAGATAAATGGCAATAGCTTACCGTGTAATCGCCATACTGCATGGTGATATATTTCCCAGAGCCACTGTCGTAGCCTACGCCTTTCACGTAGCCATCGAACATGGATAGTACTTCCTCGTATCTTGCCCTAAGGTCAAGTCCCTTGTGTTGCTTGTGCTTCCCTGTGAAAGGATCAACCCTACTGCCAAAGGTGGAGTTTATCCTTATGCTTTCCAAAGGAAAACTCACACTTAGGTATTTGTCTATCCAGTAGTCCTTCATGTCTTTCTTTCCTTGCGCCATCCCCATCGGGGAATGGCAACATAGGAGAAATAGTAAAAATGAAAGAAATCTAATCATGCCTTATTCTTTATATAATAATACTTCTTTAGCTTGCAAAAGTAATATGAATGGAAGAAATTATGGGCGTAAATATAAAATAGCTTTTTATTTAACATATTCTTTTTCTAAAGACTTTTGTGTAAATTATTATAAATGAGGCTGCTCGCCCCCTTTAACCCCTCGGTGTTTTCAGGTATAGATTATTAAGGTTGAAGGCTATTTGTAGCAAGAGCTTTGATTTGGATAGGGATAAAATCTATGTTAAATAAAAAGGTATATCGTATTTGTGGAAAGCCTTGATAAGAAAATGTGTACTTTTGCCGAAAACTTTAAACAAGAATAAGATTATGAACGAATTGAAATTTTCTGAAAGCGAAATTCCATACGAGGAGTTGGCTAACTTCGGACTCTCACAGGAAATGATAGACGACTTTCCTGAAAGTATTATGAATAAGTTCCTTTCTGGGCAAAGAACTCCCTTGCTCCCTATTGAGAGAGCTGATTTTGATGGAGTTGTCCACAAGGATTTTGCTCGAATCCGCTTACAGCAAACAGAGGATGGGCTTCATCCAGTGTTCTTGCCTCTCATCGCAAAGAACAATCTTGAGTATTTTACGGAGGAACAGAAAACCGCTTTGCAAAACGGACAAGTTCTGAAGGTGTTGCTACCGTCGAACAATTCCTGGAACTATGTGCAGCTCGATGGGGCTACAAATGCTACCATTTCTGTAAAGGCAGACATCATTGACCAGAACTTATCTACATTGGCTAACAAGGTGGGACTTTCTGAAAGTGAGCTTATGGAACTTGAAGAAGGAAAGGTTGTTACCAAGGGAGAGGAAGGCAAGATGTTTTCTGCCGGCATCGATTTGAACGAGGAAACTGGAGTCCGCAGTGTCAACGGTGATGCGCAAAAGTGGCAGGAGGAAAAAGATGGCAACGTGATGCTAGACAAGTATAACTTTGGCATCTATGGCTGTTGGACAAAGGATGACAAAGGTATGCTTTCTTATGTCCCGGAGGATGAATATTCCGAGGAGATGTGTGTGGCACAGGATGCTGCTATAGAAAAGGCTAAACAAAGTCGTGGAATACATATGTAATTAAGGCTAGATTATATGGAAATTGTAGGTTTTGTGGACGAGGAACGCCTGAATGGTATGTTCCTGTCGAGAGATATAACGGAATTGGATTACGTGAAGCATCATTCCCAAGGAATGTTGGATGCTTACTTTTCCTTCATTGCCGACAACAACCTTCCTGATAACAACACTTCTGCAACAAAATTCCTGGAGGAAGAAAATGTCAGCTATGGAAATGAGGAGGATGAAGGGAATGATAATCAACAAGAGGAAGTGGATGTGCCTTCTTATGTTGACATCTACCGAAAGTGGGTAGATGAAAATGAAAAGGTGAACATTCTCCTTGCAGGGTGCGAAGAGGCTGCTATTGTTACGCTTTGGAGATACAATAATCCAACTGCGAGCAAAACGGACTGTGCCGTTCAAACGCATCTACTAGAAGACAAGGTCATCGAATGGTGGGACACCATTGATTTTGTCAAGGGTGCAATGGGAGATGGACACTTTTCTTTGATAAATCCAACTTTGGCAAATATCAAAGAATTGATTTTTGATGCGGCCAATCAGGCTTGCATGGAATAGGTTTTACGATAACAGTAAATAGAGTTTTTCATAAATGTAAAGTTAAATGTCAGTCCCTCGCCGCTTGTGAAAGTAGCGAGGGATTTCTTTATCTGTGCATATGTCTCTTCTCTTGCCTAGGAACTTCGTCACTTTGCTCCTGGCTTTCGTTGGAGCTTTGCTTTTGGTCTGGGACAAGGTTTTCTTGGCTTTCAACAATGCCGTTACCGTCAATATCTACTTCTACAGGCGTGGAAGAACGGAGGTCAATGTCTTGGTTTCCTCCTTTTTTGAGAATGTCGATACGTTGCATGATAATCTGCGACGCAACATCTGCAGAAGATAATACTTGCTTGGTGTAGCTAGGGTCTTTTCTTAGACGCTCTTTCCACATGGATGTTTGCTGTGGCGTTGTTACATCAAAGTGATTCTTTTGACCAAGGATGACACTGCCAACCAAGGAAACCAATTCTTCTCTGGATAGTGACTCGAAGCTGGTCTTTCTTGCCTCTGCCTTTCTGGTGCTTCTTGTCAGTCCCATTCCTAAGTCTCGATAGAAATCTTGCTCTTTCTCATAGTGTTGAACAGGTGCCACATGGATGGTGTCGTTCTTCGCACTGTAGGAGGCAAGGCTAGGCTTGCCATCGAAGGCAATAGCGGTCTGCCATGCTCCTTTGCTGAGTAGTTGGCCCAGTTCGTTACTTTGCTTGTAACGATTGGATGCGATGCTATCTACTTTTAACTCCTCGTAATCCTTCGGGTGCAAGATTGGATAGTTGGTTTGCTCGATGTTATATAACTCTGTTACACCTACTTCTTCTATGATAGGGAAGGAGGTGGCATCTGACTTCACCAGCAAGTTGTTTGCCTGGATATCTTCCTTGCTTATATAAATAGGTAAGGTATAGGCGTTCTTTTCTGCGTCCAAGGCCAGCATGAAAGAATCCATTCCATGGTATGCCTTCTTGCTCAGGTCGCATGGAATCTGCTTGTCGCTCTTTATCCATGGCATATCGCCATAGGTGAGTTGAAGGGATAGCTTATCAGCCATCATCTCTCCATAACGCTGATAGGCCGCTCTTTGCTCTACTTCAGGACGATGCCATCGACCATTGTCTTTTTCCTCTACGGAAACATAATATGGCTTGGTCTTGCCCTTTTGTTGAGCGACTTCTTCATAATTGAGAGGGTAGAGACCTTTGGTGTATTCATACAAGACTCTATCTGCTACTTCTTCTGCGGATGTATAATGAATGTGCAAAAAGTCAGACATGACATTCCAGAACTTTGAAACGGCATTGTTCATTTGAGTGACGGCCTGGGTCTCTGCGGTCTTCTCGTCCATACTCTTGTTGCTAGCAACAATTTCCTTAAGCTTTGACTCCAAACGCTCTGCGCCTCTTCTTCCAGAATAGGTGGCAAGGACTTCCTCGGCAATGTCATCGGTGGCAATAAGCTCGGTGTGGAGGTCTCTTACTTTGTTCCAGAGGTTCGACTTTTTCATCATGCCTACGACATTCTTCCATTCTTTCCAGTTCCTGTCTTGCAGTGCTTCCGCCCACAAGTGGGTGTACTCATGTACTGGTGGCTCAAAGCCCTTTGCCTCAGGATAAAGGTAAATCTTTCCTTGATAGGTGAAGCCCAGTAGCTTGCCGTCAGGAGTGCGTAGTTCTTTATGCTGCCTTCCTCTAGGGGATATGTTTATCTCGTTGGCATTGGCCAAGTCGGTGTATTCTCCTCTGTCCAGGAGGTCGAAGATTCCTTTGCCAATGTTCAGAAGGCGTTGGCGGTCTGGATTGTCATAAACGTATTCCTTTACTTGGGAATGTTTGTTTGCCTTGAACTTTGTTTCGGGAGAATCTTCTACTTTTATAACGATAGAATATCCTTCGGCCGCTCTTCCTCCTTTTTTGATGATGCTGAGTGCGTTAGCTCGATGATCAGAAAGACGGACTGTTGTTTTTTCTCCTTTGTCGTTGGAAAAATTAATATATTCAGAAACTTGAACATCTTTACCGTGAGGGTGTAACCCTATGCCTTTATATAACTCTTTTGTAAAATTGCTGGCGTTAATGCCTATATTTGTATTAAAAGATGTTATAAAATGGGCTAAATTCCCAAGAAATAGATACTTAGATGGAAATTTTTTATTATCTTTGCCATCAGAAGGGGCAACGCTCTGTGCGCCATCAGGAGACGTTCCTGATGGGAGGTACCCACGACGGTGGGAGTCGGCTGAGTTTCAATATTGGATTTGAGAGATTGCTCCTTTCCTAGACGGTGCAGTTCTGCGATTCGCTTGTCGATTCGTGAGATTGCATCGTCTTTTTCTTTTTCCGTCAATCTGTGTGGCGCAACCTGTCTAGAACTCTCTTCCTTCACTTTCTTAGGTGCATAGTTTACATTGCCAAAGAAGGACTTAATGGCTTTTTGGTCAACTTCTTCGGCATTTATGTTCTTTACCTCTTTGAGGTCATTCTGTTTGGAAGCGGCTTCTGCATCCTGTAGTGATTCCTTTGGTGACTCTCTTTTTGTGGCTACAGGTACAGGTTTGACAGGAGTCTGACCTCTTGCCTCGATATTCAGAATTCTGTCAAGTTTTTCTAGCTTGCTCACTTTATTTGTGTCGATGACACCATCATGGTCTTTGTAAGCTTCAACCATATTTTGTAGTTCTTGCTTGAAGTTCATGAATGATGATTGAAGGTCTGCTATGAGTTCAGCTTTGTCTTCTGCAGCTAGTGGCAAGGTTCCTTGGGCGTAGCTTGAATATTCCTCCTCGGCACTATAATATGTACCGTAAAGGCTATCTACTTTGGAACCATGTGGAAGAAGCTCCTTGTTTCCGGACAGAATGTCCTCTTCGTCCTCCATAGATTCCACATAGTCCTTCATCTTGGGGATGCTCAACTCCTTTCGAAGGCGAGATTGCTCATCCAAACCCTCGAAAAGCAAGGCTTGCATTAATTCAACGCTTTCTTTTCCATGCAAAGGAATTTCCTTGTGGGTGTTGAGATTGAAAGCTATAACTCTGCCGTCGTTGGTAGCAGTAACGGCATTGACAGTTCCCTCTCTAGCTTCAAGCAAAGGTGTGTTGTTCTCCTTGGCAAAGATTTTGTCTTCACCAAGTTTGTTGCCCAGAACATTCACTAGCGAACGAGTTAAACCATTAACCTTCTCGTTATTTATTGCATGTGCAATGCTGTTGAGCAAACTCTTTGCTTTGTATGCGTTGTCCTCGTTGATGGTAATGCTACTTAAAGCGTTGCTGTGGTTGGTGTAAACGCTAACTTTAATATCCTTTTCACTGGTGAGTGACCATGAAACTGGAATAACTTTTCCATCGAAGAAATCTACAGGGTGGGCTGTGCGTAATTCCATAGGAATACTGCCACCTATTGTTGGGGGATAGGTTTGGCGCAAAAGATTGTGCATTCCTTTGTAAAGCTCCTTGCCGTCTTCGAAGTTGGCAAGTTTCTCTTGAAATTCCTTTTGTCGCTCTTCTTCCATGATGGTATATTTTTCATTCAGCGACTTATGAAAATCAGCGTAGGCAACTTTTTCTTCGTTTGAGGAAAGACTACCATCTTCCCATTTCTTCAGAACAAGACTTGGGGCATCAAAGATCAGTCTTCCTCTGTCATAGGAGTCAATCTTAATGATGCTTTTGTCATTATTGGACACAAAGTATTTGCCTACAAGGCTTTGTGCCTCGTAGTCTTGCGCCATGTTCTCGTATCGTTCTGGAAGTTCATATCCTCGCTCCTTCAGAAGTAATAATCTTCCAATCTGTCTGTCTTTTGTGTCAGGTGTGAGCTTTCCGTCTATCCATGTAGCCATCAATCCATTTTGCCATTTGACGGCGGCAAACTTTGTAGGGGATGATTTATCCTTTCCTTGTTCAAATGCCCATTTGCCAATGGAAACAGCCCATTGGTCAATAAGGGAACCCTCTTTGTTTTGTGAAAGATACTCTAGCTCTTCTGGGCTGTAGAAATGGTTCTTTGGGAAAGGCTTCACTTTTGGGGTGGTATGTTCTTTTGCTCCACCGAATAGCTTCTGCCATCCGCTCAGAAAATTGCTGATGATGTTTTGCTTTTCTTCTTTTGCCATTATTGCTTGTTTTGTCTTAAACAAACAGGAGGTAGAACCATCTTTTATGATGCCACTATTCCTGTTTGTGTTATTGTCATTTCTTTGGGAATATCATGTGTAGGATGCCAATGGCTCCTACTGCCAAAACTCCAAATATATAAATAAAGTGGAGAAGTCTATGACTGCGCTGTTCCATTTCCATCTGCAGTTTTGTTCAAGTCCCAAGCTGCGATGCTCTTTACCTTGCATTCTATCTGAAGCTCACCTTTGAAGATGCCTAGTTGCAAATCTCCATGAACTTCCACGTACTTCTCTGCAGCAAGGTAATCCTCACGGATAGGGGAGAAGTTTACAAAACTTACCCATGTAAACTCTCTGTTCTCTCCTTCTTTGTCAGAGGAGAACGCTGCGAACGACTGAAAGTCCTTGCCTTTCTTGTCTTTCAGCTCCTTGATGCCTTTCTTGCTTACCTTGCCTCGGAACTCCATGCTTCCCTCCAAACGGTCATTGGTGGTGGACTCGTTTACTTCGATGTTGGAGTCGGTGCGAAGGTTCAGATAAATGTTACCGTCATGCTTTCTGATATACATTACTCCGCTTACCGTTACCTTTCTACCTGCAGAGTAGGGGGCTACGGTATCTTTGTTGCCTGGGGCAGATACTGTTACCCACACTTCTTTTGCTGTTCCATCCTTGCCCAGCAAAGGAACTATCATGCCGAAGGAGATGAATTTCTCTCCATCCTTACTCTGCTTCTCTTCTGCGGAACTGCTGATGGTTCCACATGCTGTTACGTTACACTTAATCATATTTTTATTGTTTTATATGTTTATATAAGTATATAATTATTTCTTTATTTATGCAAGGCGTTGGCCTTGTTGCTGCTGTTGTTCTGGTGATTCCGCATCAAACTGCATAGATGCCGTTGCCTGTGCCTTTTCTACATCCTGACGAGTCATCTTTACCAGATTGCTGTTTTCCTCGTCTGGCGATTGCTGTTTAAGCTGACTTTGTGCTTCGTCCTCAGCTTCTATCTCCTCGCTGCTTCTCAACTGCATGGCTACTGTAAGGGCGGCAGAGAACAGACTTCCTATAAGTGAAGAGATTGGGTCTCTTCCAGAAAGGTCTTCTCCGTTGTTGCTCATTAGCAATGACAGCCATTTTGTGGGGTCGTTACTGTTGGTGATGGATGCCAGAAGTGCTTGTGTCGGGTCTGACGCTTGTTGCTGATAGGATGGGGCTTCGCCTCCTGCAAACAGCATTTGACTGCGGTAAGCGGCTAACGCATCGTTTCCATTCTTATCCAGGGCTGCCGCTTGATTACTTCTAACTTCCATTTCTGCAAGGTATAGCTTAGGGTCAAACTTCTCCCAATTTCCATTGGCATTGAGGTATTTTGTCTCAAAATGTAAGTGTGGCCCTGAAGAGCGGCCTGTGTTGCCTGAGACTCCTATTTGATGCCTTGCATTTACTATGTCGCCTGGTTTTACGCCAATTTGATTGAGATGCATATAGGTGGTCTGGATTTTTGTTCCATCTTGCCTGTCATACTCGATTACTACATAGTTTCCTGCTCCCTTGTCTTGTTTGCCAACGGTAACAACCTTTCCATTGTCTTCGGTTGCATATACAGGATAGTTTTTCCCTTGCGTGGAGAGGTCCAGCCCTCCATGCTTATGCCCTGGTCTCTGTACTCCAAACTCAGAACTGAGTTTTACGACAGATAAATCAATAGGCAAACCCCAATTGCCTTGCAAGGGTGTTAGGGTTATAACAGAGGTCGTTGACGACTGACCTCTAGCATATCCTGTTACCAATCCTTGGCTTTGGGCTTGCTGAATGCCTATCTGGTCATATTTTCCTAGCCCATACTTGTTAATCTCGGATATGAGCTTGGAAGCATAGTCTGGATCTGTGGCGTAGCCGCCAGCCTTGATGCCGTTTGCCCAAGAAACATAATCGGTGGGCGAATAGTTCTGGCAGTGGCTGTAGCGGGATTTCATCAAGACCTTGGAGTGGTCTTCGATGCTTTCCATCACATTGTTATATCTGCGGAACTTCTCGTTTGGACGGTCATCGCTGTAATAGTCGTAGGCTCCAGTCCAACTGCTGCCAACCTTTACACCGAAGAAGTTGTTGCTCCTTCTTGCAGGGGTAGATGTGCCAAAGCCGCTTTCCAAACCCATCTGTGCCAAGGTGATGGAGGCAGGAATGCCATATCTCTTCTGTTGCTCGATGGCTACCTGGGCATACTGGCTGTAAAACGCTTGCTTGTCTAATGCCATTTATGATAGTTTTATGAGGGCGCACCTTTAGATGCACCCTCGTGTATTACATATGTAGGCCTGTTCTGTGAGTTTCCGTAACAGTTTCCTGTACCTTGTTCTCAGGGGCAGGCTTTTCCTTAATCTCTACTTTTTCTGATTCGCTAACAGCCTGTTGAGATTGCTCTCCTCCCATGCCTTGTTTCAGCATAGGCTCGAAGATGACGGCGGCCAAAGCCCTCTTGTAGGCTCCCATATCTTCGGCAAGCCACATCTTTTGCCATTGTTGCTTGTTGATAGGAGCTTGTACACGCTGCCCATTGATGGTGGCAAAGATGAGCTTCTGCTTGGCATCCTGTGCGCTCGATGTTATGGAAGGACGCTCTATGAGCTTCATATCCACATCAACCTTCTTAGGGGTGATAAGGTCTAGCTTGGTGTCAGGATGCTTGGTGGCCATCTCGTAATATCTTTGTGCCAGGGCATTGTGGACTATTGCCTGTTTGTCCGTCTTGATTACGTTGTAGAACGTGTTCAAGTGCTCCTTGGCAGGATATACAGAGAAAGAAGGCTCGTTCTCTGGCTTGATGAAGAAGGCATATCTACCGTTGTCATCCTTGATGGCTTGGAAGTTCTTGATGATTACTTCTTTCTTTGGGGCGGCTTGTTTCTCTACATCAAGTGTATGATGGGGAACCAACTCATACTGCTTCAAGTTGTTGAGCGTGACTTCTTTCCCTTGGAAATAGGAGTTCGGCTTATTCAACCCAAGTGAACCACCGGCATTATAGAACCTCACATCGTCAATGCCTTCTTTCTTCAAGGCAATGGTGATTCTGTCCTTTCTCATGCCAGGAACCTCGTTGTTCACTTCCAAGGATGCTCCTGCAGGAAGAATGACATCTGCTTCTTTTCGCAAGATGTCTTTTACCACTACTATTTCCTTGGTCTCTATGTTTGGCAGCTTGGCCAAGTCTTGGGAGATGGAATATTTTGATGGTTTCTCCATCGTCTTTCCTGGAAGCTGTCCACGGATGGATTCATAGTCAACCTTTCGCTTTGCCACAAGGTTGTCGATGGTCTCTACAGCATTGTTCACATCTCTTTCTACTATTCCCAAGAGTTTTGGATTTTCCTTTATCTCTCGTTCCCAATAAGGAATAAGTTTCTCATTCTCCTTTGAGAGAATGGCTGGAAGTCCCTGGCGAGCCATCATAACTCCTGCTGCAAGTTCTCTCACCAGTTGCTCATGCTTGGCATCGTCCTCTGGGAGGAGGTTGTTTCTGCCCGAACGGTCAAGACGGTTCTCTGTACCTGTGGCTGCAACCACGGCTCTGTAGATGTCGTTTGCTTTGTAAAGGGCAGCCATCTTTTCATTTCCAACTTCGCCTTTCATGCCGCTTACGACAATCTTGTCTTCCTTGGAATCGTATTTGGCATCTTGCAAAACCATCACTCGCTCATATTGCATACCGCTTTGCTTGGCCACTTCCTTGGCAGTGGCGTATGCTTTGTTCAGTATTGCTTTTGCGTCGAAGCTTTGGCTGACTGTCTTCTTTGATTCCAACTGGTCGCATATGGCTACTCGTTCTCCTGCTCGGATGAGTTTTGGAAGGTAGGTGTCAAGTGCTTGATGTGGAAATCCTGCAAGATGGAAGTCTTTACTTTCATTCATCTTGGTCAGGGTGATTCCCAACACTTCCGAACCTCGCTTGGCATCCTGCTTGTACATCTCATAGAAATCGCCAATGCGGAACAATAGAAGTGCATCGGGATGCTTGCCCTTCAACTCTTTCCATTGTTTCATAATAGAAGAGTATTTCCCTTTTTGCTCTTTCTCGTTTTGTGAAAGCTGCGCTCCCTTGTTCTTCAGAATTTCCACGTAAGCGTCATGGTTGTTGGCGTTCATGGTGGTTTGCTCCACATTGTAGATGTTCTGCATAACTCGTGTGGCATGTTTGGTATAGAAAGACTTCTCGTCATCAGGAAGTTTGTCAAACTGCTTGCTGGTGATGACTTCGTCTTTATCCATGGCGTTCTGATACCCCCAACTAGTCCAATGGAACTCCATGCCTTTCTCGTTCTGCTTCACTGGCATGTTATTCTCCTTGGCAGGATTATAATAAGTATAGACATTCGTCTTATACTTGTTGGCATCCGAATTGAGGTTCATCATAATGTTGTTGTAGGCCGTGATAGGGGTGTGGGTGTTGATGAACTCTGCATTACCTTTCTGGGATTTGTTCATCCAAATTCCCTCATTCTGCTTGGCAGCAGATAATGCTCCAACGAGAAGGGCTGCATGGGTAAGGGCTTTGGCTGTCGCCTCGCTGGCCTCTTTTGATTCCTCTTTTTTCTCTTGTTGCTCTTTCTTCTCTTCTGCTGCGGCTTGATTTGCCTTGTCCTTTTCCTGCTTGTCTTTCTCGGCTTCTTGCTTATGGTGTTCCTTGTGAACCTCTTCTTTCACAATGGATGAAGCCTTTTTCTCTGCTTCTTCCATAGGAACACCTGTGGATGCTATCTGTTTGGCCTTACCTACGACATCTGTCTGGATATAGCTGTCTTCACGAGGAGTTTTCTTTTCCTCGCTCGCCTTTTTTGCTTGATATTCAGTTGACAACTCTTTGTATATGGCAGACATGTTTTCTGCCTTGCTGAGAGCAAAGTCGTAATCGTGGACATAAGTTTCTATGAAAGAACCATCATTTAACTTTTCTCCTACTATGACTTTGTTGTCGCTAGCGTCATAGTGGTAATCTAGAACCTTCCCATTCGGCATGGTGAATTGAGGTGTCAAGTCTTCTCGAAAGCTCTTGGCTACAGCCTTTGCCTCTGGGGATGGAATCTCTACTAAAGCTTTACGCCTTTTTCCAAGCCCATCTGCTGGTCAATGAACTTCACTGCATAGCTTGGAGTCTTTGGCATACCGTAACGCTCGATGGCCTCTCGGATGTCATTCTCACTGTACTTTCTCAACAAGTTGTAGGTTCCACCTACTGAATTGTTATATACAACAGCATAGTTCTCATCATCAATGAGAACATCATCACCATAGTCTGGTGTCATGCTGGTCTCTACATGCTCCAAGTCCATGCTGTCACCTTGATCATATTCTTTCGCCAGGGCAAGGATGCCTTCATAGTTCTCGGCATCCTTTAGTTTGTCAAACTCGGCGGTCTCGGATTCCATCTGAAAGTAGTTGTAGGACGAGAAATATTTCTTCTCATCCTTTGGGTCAAGCTGTATGGTCTGACCTTGCTCCTGGTAGTCATTTCGAGAAAGAACCTTGTTCATATTTTCTTTTTCCATGAGAAATTCTTTTCCAAATTTTTCCTCGATGTTGTTATGGTAGGAGGTTACCACCTCCTCGGCTTGTTTGATTCGATGAACAATTTGGCGTTTTGCGTCATTGTCCACAACATCGGGATATAATGCGTTGATGTTTGAATACGCTGCCTCTATGTTGTAGAGGCTTCTGCCTTCCTTGTGGCTATAGCGGAGGTTAGGCAAGAAGTCTGCTCCTGCTTCTATGATTTCCTTGTTGGATGCTTGATTTATCCAAGCTCCTACATTGGGATTCCCCTTGTAATAGTCTCGTAGCTCGGGAAGAGTCTTCACAGACAAAACTGTATGCTCACTGTTGGGAGTGGAAGTTATAGTTTCCATCAATGAAGTGAAGTAGTCCTTTCCTTGTGAAAGGATTTCAGTCTTTGTCTCTTTTTCCTGGAATTGCTTCATGTTTGAAAGCTCTTCCCACACATAGCCTAAGTTCTGGTTTATGCCCTGGCTGTGGTCATAGTTAGTGCAGTGAACTTTTTCCTCACCTTCTGATGTTTTATATGCAACTTCAAGAGTGTCTTTCTCTTTGTTGTAGTCAACGGTGAGAATGTCGCCAGAGGGCATTGTAATCTTGTTGTTGACGGAAGGCCATACCTTGGCTATGCCCTCTTTCTTAGCATCTTCCTCCTTCAGGTCTTGAAGTTGTTGCTCATTCTTGTTTTTTTCTTCCACACCATCAAGAGAACCATCCAACAGGGCCTTTTCTCCTAATTTTCGGCGTTGCTCGTCGATGTGTTCTAAAACCATCTTGGATGATTTGTTCACATCTGACATCACCGACTTCAAGAACTTCGGGTCTTTCTTCAACGAACCTATCCAATTTTGGAGATAAGCTATGTTGTTCTCTCGTATTCTGCTATCAAAACCCATGGCATTGCCTATGAGGGCTGATGTAAGCTCCGCAACAAGTTCTTCCTTGGCGTATTGGTCTGAGCCAAATTGGTCTATCTTTACGATGCCATCACGACCAAGGCGTGACTCGTGACCTGTGGAGTGAGCCATCTCATGAATGGTGGTGCCGTAAAACTCCATTCCGTCCTTGAAAACATCCTCTGGGGTATTGCTGATATTGAACTGCTTTTTGGAAGGAACTACTATCTGGTCTCTTTTGGGACTATAGAAAGCGGATTCATTGAACTTCTCGTATTCTATAGGACACACCCAAGACTGTTCTTTCAGGAGGTTGTCGAAGGCCTCGTTCTTGTACATTCCTACCTCGTCCTTGATAGGCTCTGACTTGAAACGCTTCAAGATGGCATCGTATTTTTCTTTGTTGACCTCTTCCAGGTTGGTTTGGTCTATGTTCCATTCGTTATATACCTTCAGATAAGGGCGAACGGTGCATTCGGCTTGCTCCTCCTTTGTCATGTTACGATAGTCGCTTTCTGACAGTTTCTTGCCGTCCTTGCCCTTGATTCGCAAGTCCCACTTGAAGATAGGAATACTGTGCTCGCCTTTCTTGATCATGGCTCCTGCATCCCTTATCTGTTTGATGGTAAGGTAAACTGGCATTCTGTAATGCTCCATCGTGGTGTGGATTTGGCACAGGAAAGCATTGCTGCCTGTATAAGGGCGACCCACGAGATTCTGAGGCAAGCCGAACTGGGCTGTGCGCCCATCCGTCCAACCTTTCTTCCATTTGCTTTCCTTCATTTGCTCCATTCTTGCGATGAGCATGTCGGAAAACTTCTGAAGGGCGTTGTCTATTCGGTCAACTTTCCCTTCCTGCTGCTCCGAGGCTTGTTGAGATGATTCTTTTTTTGCCATTGTATTTTTTTATTTATTGGGTTGTTTTTTATTTCCAATGGCAAAGTAACTGATTAAATACAAGATAGGTGGTATAAAAACGATATACCTTTTTATTTAACATATTCTTTTTCTATAGATATTTATGTAAACGATTATAAATGAGGCTGCTCGCCCCCTTTAACCCCTCGGTGTTAATGCAAGGGTATAGATTATTGAGGTAGATGTAAAACAAAAGCGATACTCCGACTTGGAAATACCGCTCTAACTTAATGACAAACTAAAACCTCCCGATTCTCTCGAACCAGGAGGTATTTCTAAAATTAATATAACTGGCACTTAACACCTATTTAATACCCATTGATTGGGTTGTTGTTTCTTCTTGGCTCATATGCTGCTCATAATTCTGCGATGCCAATGCCTTGTTCTCATCATACTTGCGAAGGACAGCATTCGCCAATGTGTTGATAGGGATGGCTCCCTTGTTGTAAGCGTCTGCAGCATCTCTTGATATGTTGATGACGCTAGGCACGCCGTCGATAGTGGCTATCATACTGCTTCCCTTCATCGCTGGATTCACTATTCTTGAATTCAAAGGCTCGTCAGGATAAACCTTGTAGGTCTTTGCTACATTGTTACTTTTTGCTAAACCATCGCTGATGGCAGCATGACCTGCTTTATTCAAGATGTTTGCACCGCCAAATCCTATGAGCAGCAGCTTCAGGAGAGGACTCTTTACGAACATTCCTCCCACTATGGCAGCCAATGGCATCAGGTTGTCCTGAAGCTTTAGGTTTGGAGTCTTTCCTGTGAACATTCCTATAATCATATCAGGAAGCATGGCCAATACATAGCCTAGATTCTTGCCGATGTCCCCAAATCCATTAAGGCCTAAGCTCTCAAAGGCATTGCCCCAACCATCTATATTTGGCTTTTGCGCAGTATTCTGTGTTGTACCGTTTGCTTCTGTTCCCATTACGCCGTTTTGCGCATAAGGCCCCGAAGCGTAAGGGGATGCCACTGGAGTTGCTTGAGAAGAGGAAGTTGCACGTTTACGAATAGATGACTTGCCAGGAGTGTTTATCTGGTCATTGAGCGCAGACATGTTTTTGTCCCATGTTCCCTTTTGGGCATGAGCTGCATTCTTGGAGGATCGTTGCTCTACGGCAACTGCTGCCCTTGCATAGTCATAGGCTCGTTGACTCACTTCCTTCAAGGTCATCTTCTTGCCTCCAAACATCCTTACTTGTTTTTGCTCTCTAGACATTTCCAGGGCACAGGCGTAGAAAGAGGATGCCAACGCCCTGTTTTGCTTGCTGCTGTTGCTCAACATCCAAGCAGGAAATTTGCTGTTCCCGTTGAATGGCACACACTGTTTGGAGAGATTGCTCTTGATGGTGGAGAGAAGCTTTTGAGAATTACCCTTGTGTTCCGCCAATAGGGCGTTGCTTTCTTTCTTTATAGTTAAAGATGTGTTTGGAGGTGGCAACTTTATCTTTTTTGCAAGTCCACTATTGATGTTCATCATCAATTCCGTACCATTCTTTTTATATCTCTTTGCTCCGGCCTGTATCTTTGTGGAAGCATTCTCATCACCAAAGATGGTACGGTTATCCTTCTTCTCTTCATCCTCAGTTCCCCATAGCTTGCCATAAATATGGAGACCTCCTTGGCAAATCTTGTCGGTTATCCACCAACCTGCAGCTTTTTGACTTACCTTTACCACACCCTTGACTACGGAAGAAGTTGCTTTCCCTACACCTCCTGGGGTGAGTGCTGCATCTATTCCGTAACCAGCAATTGTTCCTGCAGTTTTTGAAACAACGGATGGATTGTAATATTTCTCCGCTTGTTCATCAACCTTTTGCCCAATGGCTCCTTTCTTTAGGCTACCAAAGTTGCCCATACCAAGAATGCTCTCCGAAAAGGCTTTCTTGGCTATGTATGTTGCGGTGTTGGCAGGAACTTGTTCCCTAGCTAATTGTTCTACCATCAATTTTTGAAGGCGATTGGCGCAGTAGTTGTTGGCGTAGTTTTCCAACGCCTTGGAGTCTCTACCGCCATTTTTCGCAACAAGGCTTGTATAGAAAGATGTAACGAAAACGCTGTAGTCTTTCACTATCTTGGGGTCTTTGAACCAACGTTCAGAAGTCCTTGCTGCCAATTCGTCGAGCGACTTCTTGGTAAGTTGCTCTGCATCGTTCAACTTGGTGAACGAATTTGAAGCGGCACCAAAGTTAGGCAGTCTCTGAAGAGATTCATTAAGTTTTATGGCAGCGTTCTTCTGCTCTTGAAGGATTTTCTTTCGCTCCTGAAGAAGAGTGGCTGCCATATACTTGCTATAGTATTGCTGAAGACAATAGTCTATTTGGGATAAATCCTGTAAATTATTACCTTTTGCCATATTGTTTGTTGTTTACATTCCAAGAAGTTGACTGCGCGCCTGACTGATGGCTTTATGATATACCGTCATTTGCTTAGGGTAGAAACGTGACAGCCATTCATCCATGGACATCTCGTCATTGAAGAACTTCATGGCGAGTTGTCTGGTTATCTCGATGGCATTCTCGCCTTTTTCTCTTCCGTTAAACCAAGCTTTTGTCCAACAACGGATTCCTTGGTTGTCATAGTAAACGGAGGCGGTGCGTTCAACATCGTAGCTTTGTATGTCTATCTTAAGGTCTTTCAAAGGATCGGCGGTCAATCCGTCTTCTGAAGCTTGTGAAAGAAGTTTTTTTTTCATTTTCGTCCCATGTCTCAGGATATATGTTGTGGTTCAGTGCCAGATAGCTGAGAAAATCATGGATAAGGATATCCTGAATTTTCTCGGCTAGGGGAACACTTCTTTCTGATAATCCGAGAGGGTTGGCTACGGATGGTATGCTCTCAAAGAAATAATTCTTGGAGGCTGCCTGGGCAAAGATGTTGCGTAGGGATGCTTCTGCCCTTGGAGGAGGATTGTAAGCCCTGTTCCTTAAGTCGTTCATGTAGCTTGGAAGCCATCTGAGCATGAGCATCAAGATGGAAACATAGTCCTTGTCGAAACTGTTTTTTATGTTTTTTGTTCCCAAGGATTCTTCAGTAGGCTGTTTTTGGATTCCCATGGCGGCGAGTTGCTGGATGTTAGCCCATATCATGGAAAGAAAAACCATCGGGTCAATGTCTTGTCCATTGAATCGTATGCCGACATGAAGGAAATCGCCACTTTTGGCAATTTTATCACCTGCGGAAACGCTTTCACCATATCCTGTATATGCTTCTGCTAGATGCCCATAAGTAACTTCGTACTTCCCATATTTGGCTACGATGTAATTGTCATGAAGCGCATCGTTTCCTGCGCCAACAATCATACCAGAGGCTACTGCGTACAAATCTCTGTTCTTAATGGCGAAGTCAACACCTAGATGGTTAAATTCCTCGCCTGTCATGGGGTGACGCTGTTTGCCATATCCTAGTGTGGTTGGAAGCTCTTCTTTCTCCTCCAAGGCGAATGGCATCATGTAACCACTTCCGGATTCGAGGAGCATATCTTTAAAATTTTCTTTCATCTTATCTGTGATTTTTAATAGGAGATTGCTCTCCTGTATCTAATTATAGTCTTCTCATGCGAACAACAGTGTTCTCTTCTTCAACAGGCATCTCTGCTGTCTGAAGAGGTATTTGTTCGGTAACGTTCGCACGTGATTGCTGTTGTTGCTGATTTTGGTGTTGAGAAGCTGCCTGTTTTCCGTTTATGTTGTGTAAGGTCATTCCTCCCAGCAATAAACTGGCAGCTTTTCCCATCCAACCAAATCTACCGAACATCATATAGGCAGAAAGCAACAAACTGGCAATGTTCATCTTGCTCACGTTTCCACCGGACACTTGGCTTACTGCATTGTTCATGCCGTTCATCAAGGCATTCATTGAACCACCGCCTTGTTGATTGGTCATCTGCATCTGTGCCATAGATGGATAGGATTGCGCTGTTGGATCGTAATAGCCACCGTTGCCATTGGAAACCATACCGTTGCCTGAAAAGAAATTTCCAGCAAACTGCTTTCCGTCTTGGTACAGGCCGATTGCTTCATTGCCTATTCCTACCACCCCGTTTTTAATATTATGGTAGAGCTCCTGCCCCTCGTCGATGGTGGCTCCTCCTGCTCTTTTGACTGAATCATAGGAACCTTCGCCAAAAAGAACGTTGACTGCTTTCTCCGAGATTGACTTTTCGTTTCCGTAAGCATCCTTTTGGTCGCCGAATGCTAATCTTGATGCTGTGTCAACAAGTCCTTTTTCCTTGGAGTCATCCCCCAGTAACTTTTCTTTCGCAAAAGTTAATGCACCTTTGTTGTAACCGAAATAGGGGAGGGACACAGCACCTGCTACAAGGGAGGCCTTAGGATGCTTGGCGACGAACTCTGCTGTTCCTTTTACTGCGTGCGCGCCTGTTTTTACCGCACTCTTCACATAAGGGGCTGCTACCTTTGCTCCTGTAAGAATATGTGGGGCAGCGGTCTTGGCTCCTTTTAAGGCTGTTTCCAACAATGTTTTCCAATTTGCCATAATTTTGTGTTTGAAGATTAATATTCTGGATAATTCATCTCAATGATGGCTCTGACCTTATGGCTCTCTGCCTTTGGTGTTGGCATGATGCCACCATTCACTGCGCTGCATAGCCAGGCTTGTGTGCCTGGGTTCTCCTGTACTTCCGTAGAAGTCCAATACCAACAGTCTGCATCCAAGCTGATAGGTTGTCCTCCGCATCTCTTTATGATGGGATTGATGGTCTTGGCTGCACTTTGCAGCAATCGTTGTTCTGCCACGCTTGGGATGTGGTCGCTTTGCCCATACTCGTGGAAGTTCATCATCCTCATGGCTATCGGAGAGCCATGGCCAGTTTCATTGTCATAGCTTTGATACATGGCAACGGTATTGGAGAAGCCATCGAACTTGGTGATGTCACCGCTCGTTCCGTTCTCCATTCCTATGGAGTCACAGAACATGCCGCTTGTTTCCTCCAGGTTTACCGCCAACACAGGATGATCTTTCGTCTTTTCGGCAAAGACTACTCCCACGGCTTTGCGCTTGCTTTGGTTGAAATAGGTTGCCGTGTCCATGCAGGTATGGTCATCGCAAAGGACATATCCTATATGCAAGTCCGGGTCGTATGGCTCATGATTGTCGCAGGAGGTCATGAAGGATGCCATCATAAGCATCCCCATGACAAAAGTTGTTATCTTTGTTTTCATTTTACACCTTATTATATTATAGGGGAACTTTCACGCCAAAGGATGCTCCTGTTCTGAACGTGTCCTTTCCTCTGATTACTACATCTTCCTTCACTTGGAAGAACAGGCTCCAACCGTTGTAGAGGTTATAGGTATGCTCGTAACCTACATGTCCTGCGGTTATCACTTTGTCCAGGTCGCTGCCACAGCTAACACCTATTCTTACACTTCCGTGGTGGTTTCTGCCTCTTGTAACACATGGCTTGTAGGCTGCACCCACAGTCCATGTGTTATAGTTGTGCCAGAAGGAGTCGCTTGTGACATGTCCTGCCTCCTCGTCTTTCTTGTATTTCAAGTAGGCTGTGGCGAAATATTCCCAGGCGTTGTGATACTCGGTTTCGTGCTCGTAGGCGAGGGTGGCCTCTACTCCTTGCGGATAGCTGCCGCCAACGCCTACCATGATATGGTTGCCGTGACTCTGGGCGAATGCGCTTGCTGTCAGTAGTATGGCGAATATCGTTGAAAGTATTCTTCTCATATCTGTCTTTTTATTGTTCACGTAAAAGAAGGGTGTCGAAGGCATCGGCGGCCAACACATCCTCGTAATCGAGGTTCATGGAGATTGTTCTTCCGGAAATCTGCTTTTCGCTGAGTTCGATGGATAGTACCTTGTCGTTAGGAAAAGTCATTTTCTTCAGAACAATGATGTTTCTGTAGCCTTTCTTGAATCTTACGGAACGATCCAATACCAGGCTGGCTTCAGCTCGATGGTCTGCACATTGGTGGCTTTCTGCTGCTTCTTGTCCTGCAGCTTTACCCTTAGCTCGTCGATATCAAACGGAAGGTTGGTCTTGTTGTCCACGGAGAAGTCTATGAAGAAGTATTCTCCTACCACATAGATGTTGTTCAGACGCATGGTCATCTTGTTCTGGGTGGTGAATGTGCTTCTATATCGGGCAGGGGAGTTCCACACCTTCATGGCGTAACTCACCATGTCCACCGTTGACATGCTTACATCTGGGTTATGGAAGGCATTGCGCTCCACTAGCTCAACTTCCTTGTCAGTCACTGCCTCTTCCAGCTTGCTTGTGTATATCAAGGCATATTGCACTCGATAGCGTTCTGTGATGATGGTGACAACTCCCATCACCTCGCCGTCTTTGTGGTTGCCTGTCTTTGGCTTCAAGCGGATTACATTCTCCAATGGCTTGTCGCCAGCGATGCTGTCTGTGGATATATCTACCAAGCGAATAGGCTCTGATGCCGTGATGATGGATGAAACATTCTCGTTGACAGTGAGCTGCTCCATGTCGTTATATCCTTTCTGAGCGAATGCTCCAAGTGTGGCTCCTAAGCACACCGCAAGGAGTGATAGGAACTTCTTTCTTATTTCTTTCATTTCTATCTGATTAATAATTGTTTCTATTTCTGTTGCTTCTTTCCTTCTGACTGCCGTCAACAAGGTAAACTCGTGTGCCGTACTTCAGGCGGACACGGTTCTTCTTGGCTGCTGTTCCCAAGGCGTTCATCACTCGTTGTGAGGCATTTTGCGCTGCTTGGGTCGCCCATCCCTTGATGCCGCTGCTGCTGGTCGTGGTGTTGTCCATGATGTTGCCGCCTTGCATGGCACTGCTTGCGACTTCCTTGGTGGTTTCCCTGAAACTGCTCAGAGGTACATACAGGCCTTGCATGCCGTCCGTGTCATAGATGGATAGGCTTACCTTGATGATGTCATCTTCATAGAAGATGCTTTCTACCTTTCCTTGGACTCTTTGCTTGCCGAAGCCACTCATGGTGGCATATAGGTAGGTGCCTTTCTTGATGGTCTCGTCGCCTATCTCTATGTCATCCAACAGGCGGAGACGGACCCTGCTGCCGTCAACGGCCTTTACGTTCTCGTCGATGATGGCCATGATGAGCTTGTCTTTTTCCTTGTCCTTGCCTACGGTGTTGAAGTAGTCGGAGACTTCCTTGGTCTTCTTTGTCACCTTTTCTGGTTGCTCTCCATCTTGCTGTACGCCTCCTTGGTACTGATGGTTGCCGTTAGCGGTATTTGGAGCGTTGTAAGAATTGTCGGTGTCATTGTTCATGGCTCCAGGAATACCGCTGTTCGTGGTGTTTCCTGTTGTGGTTGAAGAGGAAAGGGAAGAGGACGAGTTTTCTTCATTGTCTGCCAGATAGTTGTCGCCACCTCCCAGGTTGCGGTTCATTTCTTCCCAGTTGCGTTGGCGACGGCGACGTTGCGCCTTGGCTATCTCGGAGCTGCTTATCGGGTCAACAAAGTCGTCATTGTTGGATTGGCTGCGATTTTGTCTCACTCGCTCTTGCATCTCTTGGAGCTTGCGCTTCTCCTCGGCTTGCTGTTGCTTGACCTTCTTGGCTTCCTCTTCGTTATACTTTGACTCGTAATCCTGTTTCTTGTTTACGGAGTCGTTGTCGTTCTCTACGTTTTGGACTCCCGAAAGGTCGGAAATCTTTCCGTATTCCCTTTGGGTGTTGTCCATTTTGTCGCCTAGGACGCTGTCGGTGTAGGCTTCCGGTAACTCGCTCGACAAATAGTCGGTGGTCTTCAGCTTGCTGTTGCCTGGCCCTGATGTTTCGACGTTGAATGTGTCTATCAAGAAGTAGCCTGTGAACAACAGCGGTATGTATATGATGGCTGGTATCATATACTTGGGCTGCTTGAAGTTGATTTTCTTTATATCCATCTTTATTGTGCTTTGTGTGAATTACGTTGCTCCTGAAGGGCTTTCTCTACTCGCTCCACTGCCGTGTGGCGTTTTTGCTCCTTGCTCGCATTGTAATATCTTATCATGTTGATGACATTCCAGGCGAACAGGGAGATTACCAAGCCGAACACGATGCCCAGAAAGGCCTTTCTGTGGTCGTTTGCCCATTCTTGGATTTTCAAAAACAGAATGTTGAGCTTGGTCTTCTCAGCGAACTTTTGCCCTGCTCTCACCTCTCGCTCGTATTGCTCTCGATACTGGGGATCGTTCTTGTCGGGCATCTTCTCGCCCATGAGTACTTTCTTTATGTCCATTGTTGCTTGATTTAATAGTCTGACTTCTTGGTTTCCTCCAAGTCTTGGTTCTTCAGTGTTCGCCAGTTGGTGATGAGGATTCCGTGAGGGTTGTTCTCTGTTCTCGGCACTCTTCTGAGCTTGCCGGCGGTTACTAACTGACGCATCAGGATGCTTGTCCTTCGCTCGATGCGCTGTCTGCCGTAGTAGGTGAAGGTGAGGGAATCGGTGTTGAGCTTGATGCTGTCACAATAGATACTGCAGATGGTGCTCGTACCTATTATATTATTATAGAAGCCTTTTTCCTTCAGGGCATTGTACTGGGCTAGTCCTGTCTCGTCCACCAGATACATGGCTTTCTTCATGGTGTATTGGATATACTTGTCATCAGGTGCCAACGTGAAGAAGAACTGATGGAACATCTCGATGTCGCTCTTGGCTTCCACATCGAAGGTTTCTTCTTGGGTGGTCTGCTTTACCAAAATAGGAACGGTTCCGTCCAATACGTAAACTTTCTTGTGGGCTTCGTCCACCATGCCCTTGGCGATGATGATGCTGCCTAGGCTCACAATGACGCAGCCTACCAGAAATAGGCTGCTCACTATCATTACGAGCTTGATTTTATTCTCTACATTCTTTAATACTGCCATATTGTTGTATTTTTATCTATTCTTTATATTCTCATCACTGAAGCCGCACTTGCCTTCACAGAGGATGCTACTCCCTCGCCGAAGTTTCGGGTGGAGAATGCGGTGTCGCCCTCTGGTATCATCCACGCTGCCAAGTCTGGAACTAGGTTCAAGCACTTCAAGGCTACTACGGATGCTGCCAACAGGTAGCCGCAGGTCATGAAGGCGTTCTGGATGTAGGCGGCCATGGCTCCCTCGCCTTGGGTGATAGCAGTAAGGTTCTCTACTTGAACACTTAGTACGATGTCGAAAAGTAACAATACATAGAAACCAACGAAGTATAACATCGCTCCGTAGAAGTGTACCGTGAGATACCTCGTTATCCACTTAGCCCAGGCTCCTTCCCATTTTGGTAGGACGCTGAATGCCCATTGAATCGGTCCGAATATCGTGAGCATTCCTAACAGTATCTGCTGACAGAAAATCGTGCTCCACCAACCAATTCGGTAGATGACCAAGGCAAAGAACATGACAACTTTGTCCAGACCTATCATTAAACCTGCAAAGGTGGACTTTGTTTCTGCGCTTTTTGCTTTTGAAAGTCCTTCTGAAACACTTTTAGTTCCTGTTGCTTCAGTTTGAACATCTGATGTTTGCACATTTTGTAATTCCCCAGCGGCACTTTTAATAGGGGAGGATATTGAATCACAAAGCTTATCTCTTTTCTGTATAAGAGGCATAAGTTCATTGTATTTATCACTTACTTGTGTAGCTTCGGCTTCATATAAGTCATGTGTGTAGCTGCCTATGCAATTAGGAATGTAAGCCAAAGCGTCAAGGATGCAAGCGTTGCTGGCACCTTTGAATCCACTCATACTTGGTGGGTACCAAAAGCACATCACGATAGCAATGCCTAACACCTTCATTATCTTGAAGACATCTATAGGCTCATTCTTCACCATCATCTTGTAGGCCATGCCTCCAGCCACGATGATAGAGAACAATGCTCCCAAAGCCATGCTCATCTGCAAAATCCACCAAAAAGGACCTTGCGAACCGATAAAATCGCTGTTGCATAAAAACTCGTTTGTTTGAAAAACGACATTATCTATGTCTTCTTCAAACAAATCAACACCTATGGTTTGCGAAAGATCGCTAACCATGTCTTTTATTCCATCCATCGTATCATTACTGGATGAAGCTTCTAAGAATAATGTACTAAATGCCATTTTTATATCAATTTTAAAATTTTCGCACAAAAGTAATGGAAAAACATAAAAATGGCCGCATAAATACGATATACCTTTTTATTTAACATATTCTTTTTCTAAGGTGTATCGTGTAAACTGTTATAAATGAGGCTGCTCGCCCCCTTTAACCCCTCGGTGTTAATGCAAGGGTATAGATTATTGAGGTGAATATACAACAAAGCCCCTTGCTAACGCAAGAGGCTTATGATTATTTGAATAAAGAATCAAGATTTTTATCCTTTTCAGTTTTGTTGAGTAGTTCTGATTTTGCAGTTTCCAAATTAAGAGCATCGATTAAACTCTGTATTTGTTGTTCGCTGTTGAAATTAAAACAAACTTGCGACACAGAAAAAGTTTCTTTGATAGGATAGGATGTAAGCATTCCTTCGTTGTAACCTTTGGTTCTTATAAAAGGAATTCCATTCCACCCCATAAAAACATTACACTCTCCTTTTTCATCTACATTAAACATGGCATGTACTTCATGTATAGCTGCGATTTTCATGTCTTGATAGTATTCAAAACCGTTTTTAGTAGCTTGAAGAAATAATGCAGGATTGTTTTTGTAATAACCGATTTCCTTGGAATATTTCTTCACACCATTTTCCTTTGCTATAGATGACCACTCTATATATTTTTCTTTTATAAATTTTAATTCATTAATAAAGTCAGTCAAACAATTAGGTCTATTTTTTGTTTCTAATCCAGCCTTAATTTTTACTCCTTTATCGAAGCAGGAAAGAGTTAGATTAAGTCCAGAAAAACTGCCATCATTTATAAATAAAGTAGTGAGGCACGTATCTGGATGGTTGTTGTATCCTTTCATATAAAATTTACGTGTTACCGTCCCAGTCTGTGCCATCACATTTAGCATTCCTATCAAACTAAGGAATACTACTGCTATTGTTTTCTTTGCTTTGCTATAATTGTTGTAATTTTTGTTGCTCATATCATTTACTCTTTGGTTTGACATTATTGCCGTTTTACCTATTTTTGGCTGTAAAGATACAGCTTTTTCTTGAATTGAGCAACATTATTAACTAAAAGTTTAGTTTTCACATATATTTTATTGTACTTTTGAGTAAAACGACTGATTTATATCCTTATTTTTCTGTTTCTTTATTGTTTTATTGCATTATTGGCTTATTTCTTTGTTGCTATATTTCTTTATTTTCTTATATAATTATATTTTTATATGGTTATATAATTATGCGAATATAGGTGTATTTGTTTGCTTATTTGGAGAAACCATCCACGGCCATGGCGTTCTGCCATCTTCGCATGGCATTGTTTGCTATCACCGTATTGCTTGATTGCCTGTCTATTTTCGTTGCTTTCTGCTGGGCTTGTTTGACAGTCTTTAGACTTTTCCAATATCTTAGTTGCCCTGTGAGGGAGAGGTTGCGCTTCACTATGTCTTGGTAGATGGCCAAATATTCCTTCTTTCGACTGCCTAGGTCTAGATAGGACTTCCTGATGAGCTTGATGGCACAGTCGAGACTGTTGTAGATGTCTTTCCAGTTCTTGAAGTCATCGCTGCTGCCTCCATAGCTTACTATCTTGTTGATGTTGCTTTCGAAGGTGTTCATCTTACTCTCTATCTTTCCCTTTTCCATCATCCAGGCGACATCGCCTGCGCCTGGTGTTCTTGTAGCGATGTTGGTGGCTTCTACCTTCTCTCTCTTTACCAAGTCGGAATCCACTTTCTCCGCCAAAGGAACTTCCTTGTTGGTCAATACTTGATTTTCCAAGCGAAAACTCAACTTGTTGGTGGCTGCTGCTGTTTTTTGGTAACTCTTGTGCATAAGTTGATAGTATTCTCTTGGTTTAAGACTGCCAGCACCAGTTTCCATTACTGTAAACTGATTCATGATGTCATCTTCATGAATATAGGTAACCTCGGCTCCTTGCGCTCTTGATGTCGTGGAGATGAATAACATTGCCACTAATGAAAATAAAATTCTTATATGTTTCATTGATTATTGCTTAATATAATTATATTTTTATATACTTATATGTTTGTTTCTTTATTGTTTTATATAAGCCTATACTTATATATGCCTTTTATCCATTGGAACTAAATGTCTTCTCTTGACCTGCCTCCAAGGATGCCGCCTCCTCCCAATGCCTTATGTTTCTCGGTGGAAGGGTTTTGAAGGTTGTTGTAGGCAATATACTGGGATTTCTTCCATGTGTCGTATGCCTCCAACGCCATCTCCCTGATGGTCTTGGCTCTGAATATCTCTTTCTTCCAGAACCCCAGGCGAATGGTCATATAGCTCCAAAGGGTTAGGTAGGCGTTCCTGACAGATGCGTCAATGGCATCCATGTTCTCATTGATACATTGCAAGCAGAGCATCATGGATTCTGTCTTGCACTCTGCCGTTCCTGTGAGGTAGGCTGACAAATCTATATAGGATTTATAGATGCTGGAAGCGGAACTTTTTATATCCTCTATGGTTTGCTTGCTTGTTGTATAGATGATGGTGTCCGATGACCATATCTTGCCCTTCAAGAGTATCTTTTCCTCATACTCGTTCAGAAGCTGTAGGTAGCTCTTGATGTTGCTACTGCAGCTTTGATAGGTTCTTACTCCATGAAAAGCCGTGGCTGTTCCATTCAAAATGAGGTCGATGATGTCAAAGCAGCGTTTGTATTTATCAAGCCTCTTGCTGGATTCCTGATATCCCTCGATGCTTTTCTGCGAGCCTTCATGTGCCTGTTCTACTCCTAGCTCAGCTATCATTCTTATATCCAAGGCTGTTCTTACAGTCTTGTGGTTGGAAATCATCGCTTCTATGGATGGCATGTCGTTGATGCCAAACTGGGCGTGGCTTTTTGTTGGAAGCCATGCCAGTAATGCCACTATTATATAATAGGTATAGTACCTATGGTTCTTTTTTCTCATACCGTTCGTTTTTAATTGTTACTTTTTATTTTTTCAATGAGCATATCTGGGGATAGTATGTCTAACTTGGAAAAGGCAAACCACTTTTTACCTAAGTCTTTGATGGAGGCTCCAATGTGATATACATCATCGTCTATACAAAGGAAGCGGTCATGTGATAAACGGAATGTCTCAACATCAATCGGTGCATATTGAGCATTATGACGGTCTATGTCGAGTTGGAACTGACGGTTTATCTGCTGAGTGTAGATAACCGCAGACACGTTATTATCTCTTTTATCGAGCAATGTCAGTACAGTCTCGTCAACATAGTTGTCGATAAGGACAATACGCTTCTTCGCACTCTTAATCAAGTCGGACACGAAAGTATAGGCATCATAAACTTGCCCATTGTAGAACACACCTTGCTTCGGCTTTGCATTGCCCTCGTCCAATCTGCGGAATACTTCGTCTATGCGCTTGTCTGTTTCTTGCTGATGTTGCTGCATTTCCAGTTGATGGTACTCCATTGTTGAAAGACGTTGGAAAACTTCTGCATTTGTCACCATGAAACGTCTCATTGCAACAAATGCATCCATAATACGTATGCTTACACGAATTGCGGTTTCACTTCTAAGAACAGTGGAGAGCATAGCCACTCCCTGCTCCGTGAAAGCATATGAACGAACTGTTGAGTGCTTCAAAATATTGAACCGGTCGCAATTTGCGACCAGTTCAGCCATTTCCTCCTTAGTTAGTTGAAAACGGAAACGCTCAGGGAAACGTTCTATATTACGTTTTACAGCCTCGTTTAATCTTTTAGTTTCCACTCCATAAAGTTCAGCCAAGTCTCTGTCTATCATAATCTGCTTTCCACGAATAGACATTATTCGACTTTCTACAGGAGTGGTAACTACGACTTCATCATTTTGTAACTGGTCACAATTTGCGACCAGTTCTCCTTTATCTTGATGTTCTATATTATCTGCCATATTGCTATCTTTATTTTTAAGATCACAAATTGTGACCTTAAACGTTTTTGTCAGACTTTTGTGTGGATGGGGTATTCTCTTTCTTTTCCTCTACTCCTGCCTGTTTCTTCATTGCCGCCATACTTGCATCTTCCCATCTTGTAAGTGCATACTCGGCGATGGCTCCTCTGGATGCCCTGCTCACTACATCGAATATCTTGTGCTTCAGGAAGTCGAGGATGGTTTCTCTGTCTTGCATCACTTTCTCCAAGATGACAAGCTGTGAGTAGATGGAAGTGAGCTGGTAGTCAACTTCTCTTGCTACATCCAGGCGGTCGCTAGCCCATAGCAGATGGATGCCGTCTTCGTCTTCGTCATCATCAGCTTTTGAGGCATAGTTGTACTTGATGTTGATGCTGCAGTTGAGCATGTCTGCCATCAATTCCTTCAGCTTGGCATTCACCTCGTCGGCTCTTTCTTTCTCGCTCTTGCTCATGTCTAGCTTGATGACTGCCACGACATTGTCGCTGGAATACTCGCTTGTGAGCTTGAAATCCACGGACAATATGGCTCGATGGATTCTGATTCCAAGGAAATACTTTGGTTTCTGTTGCAAGGTGAGGGTGGCTGTATAGGTCACCGTTGACTTCACCGACGGACAATAACCATGTCTTACAAAGATATATTGGCTGCTGCCTTCCACCCAGTTGCCATCGTCTGTCCATTGTAGCTGGTACATGCCTTCCAATTCCTTCATGTTGGATGGTATCCTGTAGGGACCGTCCAAGTTGTCGGCAAGGTCTTCGTAATACTCGTTTACATTGTTGTTCAACTCGTTGAGGAATTTCTGTGTATTGTTGAGCTGTTGCTTCAAGCTTGCCGTCTCATTGGTGATGGAATCATATTGGCTGCGCAAGCTCTTCACCTTGTCCTGGTTGCCCAACGACTGGGCTTGCTGAATTTGCTTTATTAGCTCTTGCTGCTTCTTGTCGTTGCTGGAAATCTGTTGCTTCAAGGTGGAAATCTGTGCCTCATACTCCTTTTGCTTGGTGAGAAGGTCATCCACATTGTTATTTTCTGAGTCCGGGGTGCTGCGCATGGCAAACTCCTTTGACTTCTCATTGAGGGAACTGCCTTGCTTGCCGTTCTCCTTCCAGTTGAAGCTGCCTTCTCCTAGGGATGCTCCTCCGTCACAGGTGGCTGTGAAACTTACGGAGTTGCAGCCTTCCATCTTCTTCTCATCGGCCATGGCATAGTATCTTGGTGGGTCGGAGCACAGCTTATAGGAGAGGGTGCTGCCTTCCTTGTCGGCCTCTTGGTCTTGGTAGTATTTCAAGCGAGATTCCATCTTCTTCTTGAAGATTTCCAGGTTCATGGTCTGGGAATCAAAGATTTCCTCATACACCTCATCCTTGATGTTCCAAGTGTCCGTAACTGTCATATATACGCAGAAATGCTTACCTCTTTCGTGCTTGGAATGCGAAAAGGTTCCTCCGCTCTTGTCCCAGATGTAATTATAGGAAACGGTCTGATAGCTGAGGGTTATGGTATGTCCTGGATTCTTTTTCTCGTAATCAGCTTTTTTAGTCGCATTCCATCCTGTCTCACTCTCGGCTGCGCTCTTTAACTGATTGTATTCCGAGGTGGTGAGGGTTGGATAGGGTGGGGCTGTCTTCTTTTGGGAATTGCATTTGAAGAGCCATCCTGCCCAATTGTCATTGTTGTTGGTGCTTGTCGGGTGTGACGGTTGATAGGTAGCAAGCACTTTTGAACCACTGTTCACTTGCGCAATATACCATCTTTGAGTGTAATATTGTCCCTGCATCTCCTTGATGTAGTTGCTGATATAGCCGGTGATGTTGTAGTCGTCAACCTTGAAAAGTCTGGCCACGCCGTCGGCAT
The DNA here is from genome assembly GCF_003468525.1 of Prevotella sp. AM34-19LB. NCBI lineage: Bacteria > Pseudomonadati > Bacteroidota > Bacteroidia > Bacteroidales > Prevotellaceae > Prevotella > Prevotella sp. AM34-19LB. Next base: position 60,276 of record NZ_QSIG01000019.1, read on the forward strand.
CGGCGGTCTGGATTACTTGCATCAGGATGTTCTCCACGTTTCCTGCTTCCTTGTATTTGTCGTATTGCTCCTTGAAGTTCTTGTAGAGGTCTGCAATCTCCTTGGGCTTCATATGGAAAATCTTGCCTATCTTGCTTCCTTCTTGCAAGTTGCTGTCGATGGTGTTTCCACCAATGGAGGCCAAGAGGCTACCAAGGTTCTTGAAGTCTTCCTGTATGTCCTCTTTCGTGAGTCCGTCGCCAAAGTCTCCAAGTTTGTCCAACAGGTCGCCCCAGTTAGTATTTGCACCCATCTGCGCTAGGTCGAATATCTTTCGCAGATCATCGTTGATGAGGAGAAACGTCACATCCTTGAAACTAAGCTTGCCATTGGTGCAAACTAGCTCGAACTGCTTGCAAAGCTGTTCCACGTTCTCGGTGGTCTTGAACAGGTAAGGCCCCCAGTAGATGGCATTTTGGGGTTGCTTCACCATCTTGGAGGCTACGGTTATCAACTTTGGCATGATACCGTTCTTCACAAGGTTGAGGATGCGCTTGTAATAGTAGTTTTCCTCAGACGCAAAAAGGCCGGGGTTACGCATGGCATCCCTGTCCTTCTTCTTGGATAGTAAAATTCCCGCAGTGGCTACGGTGGCACTCTTGTAATGGTCAACGATCTTTTGCAGGTTGCTGGTGTTCATCGCCTCCATCTCTGCCTCCGAAGCGTAAGCTGCGGTCATGGCTGCAGCCGTCACCTTGTCAACGTTCACCGCATGATAGGACAGGGCGAACATCGGCAAGGTGGCTAGCAACAGCATAGTTATTATGGCACTTAATCTACGCATGGTTTTCATTGCTTGTTCTTGTAGTAAAACACTTTCTTTTCCTTCAGTACTTTCTGGGAGAACTCCAGGCTCTTCTTGATGCCGCTGTTGTGCCAGTCGCTCACGAACTGCTCGATGGCATGTTGGTAGTCGGTGGCCATGAGCTTCTTGTAGAGCTTCAAGGCTTCCTTCTCGGCTTTCTCCGTGGTATAGGCCATGTAGCACTCCGGTGGCTCCTCCACTCCAAGAACCTCGCCGTTCTGCCCTCTCTTCAGGAATACTTCCTTGAATGGGCTTCTGCCTTCCTTGTTGTCCAGACGGTTGATGGTGAAGATTTTCTTGCAGTCGTTGTCGGTGAGGGCGAGGGTGGCCTTGATGTCATCGAACTTGTCCTTGAACTTGCTTTGGTCTAGCAACATGAACACGTCGGAGTTGTTGATGATGGCTTCCTTCACGATAGGGGAGGAGGTGATATCTTGTATCTCCTGTGTCACAACACCAACCATCGCCCAGTGCTTTCTGGCGGTTTTGTAGAGGTATTTTATATAGTTGGCCATCACTGGGGTGGCGATGGCTTTCCATGCTTCCTCGATGACCAGGCATTTTCTGCCTTTCTTGATTCTCATCTTCTGGGTGAACACATCCATGATGATGAGCACGATGATAGGGAAGAGAACTGGATCGTCCTTCACCTTGTCTATCTCGAAAACGATGAACTTCTCATCAAACAGGCTGCTGTCCAAGTCGTTGTTCAGGATATACTCTTGCTCTCCTCCCTTGTAGAAAGGTTTGAGGATGGCGGCGAAGTCATTGATGTTGAACTCGATATGTTGTTGGTGCAGTATCTGAGGAATGCGCTCCAAGGCAAACTCATAGTAGGTGTTGAAGGAGAGTTCCTTTACTTTCAGCTTTTTCTTCTGTCTCTCTATCTTTTCCAGCTTGCGCTCGATGCGCATGAGATAGTTGTTTTCTATCACCTCTGGGGTGAGAAGCATCAGTTTCTTCTTGGCATTCTCTTTTTCACCTTCGGTGGATGCAGCGTCATCGATGACTGCTTGCAACTTCCCCTTCAGGCGTTGCTGTCTGGTGAGGTCTTTGCCATCTTTTGCCTCTGCCGTGGCTGATTCAAAGTCGAAGTCCTCTCCATATTTCTCTTCCAATTCTTGCTCATACTCCTCATACTTGCCGTTGGTCTTGTCTTGGAGAAGGAGGGTGTCCTTCATCTTCTGCCGCTCTTCGTCGGTAAAGCCTTCGAACGGATTGAAGTAGGCTTCGAAATACTCCACGATGGTTTGGTTGATGATGGTGTCCTCTATCTTGGACGGCATCTCCGCTCCCTTGAATATCTGGAAGATGAGACTCTTCAGGAAGTTCTTCTTCTCGCCAAAGTTCTGGTCATACTCCAGCTTGGTAATCTTGAAAGGGTTCATGGAGATTGGCTTTTCCTTGCTATAGGAAATATAGGTGCCCTCGAAGTAACTGCACAAGCCTTCGTAACTATCTCCTGTATCTACTATCACGATGTCCGTGTCTTGCTCGTAATACTGGCGCATCACGGTGTTCATGTGGAAGCTCTTGCCACTTCCCGAAGGACCTAGGACGAAGAAGTTACTGTTGTTGGTGTATTTCACCTTTCCTTCCTTACCTGTCGTGTCTATTGGCATTGGCACTCCTTGGCGGTCGGTATAGTAACACTTCAAGGGGGAGTTGTCGCCCTTCGCCTGGTGTTCCTTGTACATCAGGCACAAGGCGGCCTCCGAGATGGTGAGGAACTGGTCGTAGTCTTGGTTGAGACGGAAACAGTTGCCAGGGAAGCTCGCCACAAACAGCTCCAGCTGGTTGTAGGCTCTCTTGGAGATATGGATGCTATACTTGGCAAAGATGTTCTCTAGGTTGTTGGTGACTTTCTGGAAGTCCTTGTCTGCCTCTATCTTTATCACCAGGTTGTAGTGTGCATATACGAGTTGCTTGCCATTTCTTGCCACCTCGTCTTGAACTGCCTTTATGTCCTCTACGGCTATCAGGTTGGATGGGTTTGGAATGGAAGCGTGACGGTTCTTCTTTTTGTCTAGCTTTGCCATCTCCCTCTTTTGGTTCGGGAAGAAGATGACTTGGTTGTAAATGACAGTATCTACACCTGGGATATGGTCTAGCTCCGACAGCAAGTCCTCTGGCATCACCGAGTTGTTCACCACGGTGTCGCTGTAGGGGCGTATCATGCCTGGCAAACCTACGTTGTCAACATCCAGCAGGCTATATACTTTTACATGTTGGTCGCCCATGCCGATTTCTTCACTGTCAACCTTGAAGTCGGTCATGCCTGTGGTAGGATTCTTGAAGTCAACGGCAAAGAAGCGGTCGGCAAACTCCTGACACTCCCTTGCGCCAAGGAAGCGGCATGTGATTCCACCACTCTTCAATCGGTCGGCTACTTTTTGTATCTTTACGTTGAAATCTCTCCACTTGTTGTTGTCGTAGGCTTTCAGTCCGCCGCTCTTGCCCTTCTGGGTAATGGTGAGATAGGTGGTTGCCTCTGTGTAGCTTCTTCCGTTGAAAAAGCGGAAGTAGGCATCTGAGAGGAAACGCTTCTTGGCATCCTTGTTCTTGCCCTTGATGCTGCTCATGTCGAACTGCTTGCGCACAAAGATGTCTTGCTTGTGGATGGCATAGCCATCTCCAAGCACTTGCATCACTGACGCCATGAGTGATGTGAACTCGTAATAGCTATCGGTGTCGGCGGAATATTTCCTTACTGGATTCTCCATCTTCAGAACGGCGGAGTAGTCGCCTTTCTTGGTATATACCACGCCGATGCCATCCACTTCCTCTATGCTGAAATAAATATCCTCGAAGATCTTGGCTCTCTTTCCTCCAGTGCCGAACGCACCTACGGAAATAGCCATACCTACGAGGATGGAAATGAAAACGACCGAAACGAAAAGTAAAATCATATCTATGAATTTATTAAATGATAAACTTGCTCATCTTTTCTGATGTTCCGCAAGATGGGCAAGGATGAAAACACCCACAGGGGAGTGCTTGGAATGCAAGCCCTTGTGCTGCTTGATGAATATCATCGCTCCTCCAAAGCCTACGATGGATGTAATCAAGACAAGGCCTACTAGAAAACCGAAGGCAACGTAACCGATGAGAAAACTTAAAATGCCTCCTCCAACGGTTCCTGCAGCCCAATATATGTACCTACCCCTTAAACCCATAAATTCAAGGGGCTTTTGGAGTCCCTTGAATACTGGATAGTCAGGATATTGCTCTTGACTCTCATTTGCCATAATTTATTGATGACGATTAGTTGGTTACACCAAAGAACAATGGCAATGCCTGGGCAGCTGCCACAAGGAAGATACATGCGCCCACGGTCATCATAATCTTCTTCTTGATGTCGTTCTCCTCATTGTTCATGGCAATGTAGATGGAGATGGCTCCAACCACGGCAACGACACCTGCAATGGCATAGCAGAGCTTCACCACTACTGGAACATACTTGGCAATCTCGGTGGTCACCGTTCCCAAGGCTGTTGTTCCTGCCGAATAGTCACCAGCGGTGTTCTGGGCAAACATTCCCAGGGTAAAGACAAAGAGGAGAGTGAACACCATGGCTACTCTTGGGTTGCCAACTAGAGCCTTTGTGCCCTTGGTTGCAGAGCACACAAAGTCCTTTGCGCTTACTGCGTTTTTAAAAATGCTAATTTTCATAAATACTTTTTTTGTTTTGATTGTTATTATCTATAATTTAATTTAACCAAAGTTGAACCCGAAGAATGCTGGCATCACGATGGTTGCACCTATCATGAAGAGGCAACTGCCTACAAGCACCATCACACTCTTGGTGAAGCCTTCCTCTCCTGCTTGCAACTTGATGTAGATGCTGGTAGCACTGTAGATGGACAGGACGGCTGCAATGGCATATAGTAGCTGAACAGTCAAACTGCACATGGCAACGACATATACTACCATGTCATAGAGCTTTCCTGAGCTTCCGCTGTAATCGGTTGTGCCACAGGATGCGGAGGCCGTAAGGCATATTGCCATGAATAGAAAGGCTAGAAATACCTTTTCTTCATTATCTTTCTCATATGCTCATCCTTTCTGCCATATCATCGCCTTCGGCAACCAACAAGGCTAGGCGTTTGTCGTCATAGTCTGCGGCTGCTATCTCATCCTCGCTCTCGGCAACTACCTTCACCATCTCAGCCTTGGCTGCCACAGCCTTGGCATATAGCTCGGAGTCTTCCGTTGCCATAATCTTGGAGGCTATGTCCTCGCCGCTTTCCTCTGGCGAGATGGAAGGCTCTTGGACGGTGGCTTCCGATGGGGTGGTTTCTTGTTTTGCCGAAGAGGTGTCTGGCAAGGCTTCCTTTTCCTTGATGAAGGTTGGTTCCTCGACAAACGCTTCTTGTGAGGAATTGCCAACGGCAAACACCTCTACGTCTTTCTTTTTCTTACCTTTGTCGCCTACAGTGTCCATGGCCATTATAACGGCATAATAGACGATATAGACAAATGTCAATATTGCTGCGAATATCCAAAATGCTCCCATTGTCTTGATTTTGTTTTGTTAAAAATTCGGGTGCAAAGGAACTACTTTTTTGCAATATAGGGGCGAAAATCACGATATACCTTTTTATTTAACATATTCTTTTTCTAATAACTCTCTTTCTCTTTGCTGATAATCAATAAGTTATAGCTAGCTTGTATTTTTCTTGTATCT
>NZ_QSIG01000002.1:0-145731 GCF_003468525.1 Prevotella sp. AM34-19LB
GATTCCCCTATCGACTACTTGGTTAAATAAGTTAAATTTGTTGTTCAAGTCTGCACAAGTTGTGAAACCAATGCAGACTAATTAAAAATGGTTCGATTCATCTAATGGTTAGGATACAAGATTCTCAATCTTGGCATAGGGGTTCGATTCCCCTATCGACTACTAAGTGTTTTTCATGTATTGGTTATTGTTAGTAAGCTTGCAATTAGTCAAAAAGACTACTGCAAGTTATTTTTTTATCCCTACGCAGGTAACGCTATCGCCGTTGTGGATAAATGACAATTACCCATCATAAAAGCAAAAAAAGTAAAGGAAAAATTTGGTGGAACCAAAAAAAAGTTGTACCTTTGCAATCGCATTTGAGAACGATGCTTGATGATTCAGAAATGAATCCAACAGGAAGGTTGGGTGAGTGGCTGAAACCACCAGTTTGCTAAACTGACGTGCGGGTTACCGTACCGGGGGTTCGAATCCCCCACCTTCCGCAAGCATTATTCAAAATTGCACCGTTGGTCGATTCATCTAATGGTTAGGATACAAGATTCTCAATCTTGGCATAGGGGTTCGATTCCCCTATCGACTACATTCCCCCTTTTTACCGTATCTTTGCAAGCATGAAAAAGATATTGACTCTCCATATACTTCTCGCCCTCGCTGCTCTGCCCTCACGGGCGCAGAGACACGAGATATACTGTCAGCGCATCGCTACCCTACAGGTGGTGGCGGGCACCGACTGGCAAGCCCTTCCCATCACTTTGCTGAACGGGCAACCCATCCACATCGACTTCGATGACATGACCCACGATTATCATCGATACACCTACAGGATAGAACATTGCGATGCCGACTGGAAGGTTTCTCAGGGACTCTTCGAGACCGACTATCTGAAGGGATGGAACCACGAGCAAGCCATCGACAACATCGAGCAATCGCTCAACACCAACCATCTCTACACCCACTATCATCTCACAATCCCCAACGAGAACTGCCACATCACCATGAGCGGAAACTACAAGCTCACCATCTACGATGACAACGCAGAGACGAACAACCAAGAGGATGAAACTACCGATAAGGACGGCAGAAAGATACTCACCGCCTGTTTTATGGTAGTAGAGCCACAGGTGCAGGTTGCCATCGGATATTCTTCGAATACGGACATCGACATCAACAAGCAGCATCAGCAGGTAAGCATGAATGTGAACTACGGCAACCTAAAGGTAACCAACCCCTCACAGCAAATCAAAACCGTGGTGCTGCAGAACGGACGTTGGGATCAGGCAGTATGGAATGCCAAACCTGATTATATCAGCTCAGAGGGGCTGCAATGGAAGCACAACCGCCATCTGATATTCGATGCAGGAAATGAATACCGAAAATTCGAACTGCTCGACATGGATCATCCTACGATGGGAATAGACGAGATAAAATGGGATGGAGAAGAATACCAGGTCTATGTAATGCCCGACATTCCTCGCCCCAACTACGTACACGATGAGAGCGCCAAAGGCTCCTTCTACGTGCGCAACAGCGATAACGAGGATAATAATTTCACCTGCGAGTATGCACCGGTACATTTCCGGCTACAGACCAATCGCCAGCCAGGTGACGTATATCTGAATGCAGACTGGACCTACGACCGCTTTTCGCCTACCTATCGGATGGAATACAACGAAGCCGACCACAGCTATCACGCCACCGTGCTGCTCAAGCAAGGTTATTACAGCTACCAGTATCTGGTGCTCAAAAGCGACGGCAGTACGCAACCCGTGAGTACGGAGGGTAACTTCTTCCAGACTACCAACCGCTATGATGCCCTCATCTATTATCGAGGCACGGGAGATAGAACCGACAGACTGGTAGGCTGGAAAAGCAGCCAATAAAAAACGCCCTGAAAGCGCAAAAGCATCAACCATATATAATGCTTTTGCCCTCTCAGGGCGTTTTAACTAACTAATACTATCTTTTTACTCCAATCCGAACAAAGCCTTCAAGCCTCCATCTACACCAGAGAAGCCCATGAAGGCAAGGCTGAGGAGAGCGGCTGTAACCATGACGATGGCTACGCCCTGCATACCCTTAGGAATGCGAACCAAAGCCTGCTGCTCACGAATGCCAGCGAAAACGATGAGAGCCAGGGCAAAGCCGAGGGCTGTAGAGAACGCATAAACCACACTCTCCAAGAGATTGTAGTCCTTCTGGATAACCAGGATAGCTACACCCAGCACAGCACAGTTGGTAGTAATCAAAGGCAGGAAGATGCCGAGCGCCTGATAAAGCGCAGGAGAAACCTTCTTGAGGATAATCTCTACCATCTGAACCAAGGCAGCAATCACGAGGATGAACGCCAGGGTCTGGAGATATTGCAATCCGAACGGATCGAGTACATACTTCTGAACACACCAGGTAATGATGGTTGCCAAGGTCAAGACGAAGGCGATGGCACCACCCATACCGATGGCTGTATCAACTTTCTTCGATACGCCCAGGAACGGACAGATACCGAGGAACTGCGACAAGACGATGTTGTTGACGAATATCGCAGAGATAAATATCAATAAATATTCCATAATTTCTATTTTATTTCATGGATTGAAGCGATGCCTACGCTTACTTCTTTACCTTATTAAATATCGCAATGATGTATCCCAATGTGAGGAATGCTCCTGGAGGCAGGATGAACATCAGAATATTGGTTGTCTCTGGCAACAGAGTGATACCGAATACGCTTCCTGCACCGAGAATCTCACGAGCTGCACCCAAGATGGTCAAGGCAAGGGTGAAACCCAAACCGCAACCAATGCCATCAAAGAGACTGGCAATCGGTGAGTTCTTAGCAGCAAAACTCTCTGCTCTACCCAGGATGATACAGTTTACAACAATCAATGGGATGTAGATACCCAGCGCCTGGTTAATGCTGTCAGGAGCATAGGCGCTCATCAGCATCTGAAGGATGGTTACGAAGGCTGCAATCACGACAATGAAAACAGGGATGCGAACCATATCCGGGGTAATCTTCTTGATACATGAAATCACAAAGTTGGTACAAACCAATACCGCCATGGTAGCCAATCCCATGGAAAGACCATTGATGGCACTGGTTGTTGTAGCCAAGGTAGGACACATACCGAGGAGCAACACGAAGGTAGGGTTCTCCTTGATGAGTCCGTTCATCAAAATTTTCATATTACTCATATCGACTTATCCTTTCTTTTCGTTATGTTCAACTTTAGATGCACCGCTCTCAGCATCAGCTTTCTGAGATGCACCACTCTCGCCATCTACACTCTTACCTGCATAGGCAGCATAAGCCTGATTGATAGCCTTGAGGAAGGCACGGCTGGTAATGGTTGATGCGGTGATGGCATCTACTGTATTGCCGCTCTTATCGTCCGTGCTCACGTGGAGGTCGCCATCCTTTGGAGTCTTGCCAATGATGCTACCCTTTCCGTCTTTCTGGAACCAGGTGGTTGCCTTGGCACCCAGACCTGGAGTCTCTGAAGCCTGAAGAATGGTGTAACCCATAATCTTGCCCTCGGCATCGAAACCTACGAGCACCTTCAAGTCGCCACCGAAACCGCCGGTAGTACTCTCTACGGCAGCACCCAACTCCTTGCCGCTCTTGTCAGAGCACTTGTGGAGGATAAAGGTAAATTCCTTGCCGCCAAACTCCTGCTTCACCTCTTCCGGCTCAGCCACCTGGAGATCTTCAGTGCCCATCACGCTCTTGATACCGGCAGCCAGACTCTGGGCAGCCTTCTCGGCGATTGGACCTGAAGTAAGGTTGTTGATACAAGCCAGCACGGCACCCACAACGAGTGCTACACCTACGAGCACCAAAACCATGTTCTTTAATGATGATTCTAATTTCTGCATGTCTCAATCCTCCTTATTTCTTAGCAGGCTTCTCACCGAAGCGCTTTGGTTTAACGTATGTGTTAATAAGAGGTGTGAACGCATTCATGATAAGAATGGCGAACGACATACCTTCTGGATAGCTACCCCAGTTACGGATGATGACGGTGAGAAGACCGATGCAGACACCGTAGATGAGCATACCCTTGTGAGTCATTGGTGATGTTACGTAATCGGTAGCCATGAAGATGGCACCGAGCATCAAACCACCACTGAAAATGACAGCCAGAGGATTGGCATAAACAGGATTAGCCAAATGCATCAAACCACTGAAAACGAATACGGTAGCGATGATGCTGACTGGAATATGCCAGGTAATAACCTTTTTCCAGAGCATGTAAGCCAAACCGAGCAAGAGGGCGAATGCACAAACCTCACCGGTAGTACCGGCTCCGAAGGTATCGCCAGTAGCACCGAAGAGCAGACTCATGGAATCAGGCAACTGATTCAGGAGAGAAGCATCGCCAGTCTTGATGGCTGTCTTCATGATAGCCAGCGGTGTAGCACCAGTTGTTGCATCGGTATAGCTGAGCATCTGTCCTGCCACTGGCCATGAAGTCATCTGAGCAGGGAAGCTGACGAGCAGGAAGCAACGGCCCACCAAAGCAGGATTGAAAGGATTGTTACCCAGACCGCCGAAGCTCATCTTACCCACACCGATGGCAAACAGAGCACCGATGATGATGATCCAGAGAGGAAGGTTACTTGGCAAGTTCATACCGAGCAAGAGACCAGTGATGATGGCAGAACCATCGAGCAAACTGGTCTCCTCCTTCAGGAGATATTTTGTAATTGCCCACTCAAAGAAAACGCAGGCTGCCACAGAGGTGAGCAGTACGACTGCTGAACCCAGACCGAAGAAATAGAAAGATGCGAGGATGGCAGGCACGAGAGCGATGATCACTCCGTACATGTTCTTCTCCACGCTCTCATTTCCGTGGGCATGTGGCGATAATGAAACGATTAATTTTCCCATTTTACTTAATTAAGTATTTGGATTGTTTTTACTTTTATTCTTTACTTCTTGGCACTTCGTGCTCTGATGATGCCCATCACCGCTGCCTTACCATTGATGATGTTATCGAGGATAGGACGATGAGATGGACAGGTAAACTGGCATGAACCGCAGGCAATGCAGGATGTTACCTCCTCTGCCTCCAGGCGTTCATAATCCTTCACTACGCTCAGGGTAGCAAGCAAGTATGGCTCCAAGCCCATTGGGCAGGCATCCACACACTTGGCACAGCGGATACATGGCTGAGCCTTCTTGCGGTGAGCATCGGCATCGGTCAGTACGGTGATGGAGTTGGTACCCTTGGTTACAGGAACATCGAGACTGATCACAGCCTTACCCATCATCGGACCACCAGCCAATACCTTGTTGTCGCCCTCAGGCAAACCGCCACAGTTCTCAATCATCTGAGAGAATGGGGTTCCCATACGTACGAGGAAGTTACCAGGATTCTTCACCTGCTTACCGGTAACGGTGGTATAGCGTTCGAAGAGTGGCTTATTCTTCATAACTGCCTGATAAACAGCGAAGGCAGTACCTACATTCTGAACAATTGCTCCAACATTGACCGGGATAGCTGGAGGAGCAGGAACCTGTCGGCGGATAACGGCGTCCACCAACTGCTTCTCACCTCCCTGAGGATACTTCTTAGCCAGAGGAACAATCTCGATACGAGCGTCATTGGCAGTCTTTTCCTCAAAGAGTTTGATGGCAGCAGGCTTGTTGTCCTCAATACCAATGTAGCCCTTCTCTACCTTAGCCGCCTTCATCAGAATGTTCAAGCCAACGAGAATCTCATCGGCATGCTCCATCATCAGACGATAGTCGGCTGTGATATAAGGCTCGCACTCCACACCGTTGATGATGACGCACTCAGCCTTGGCTCCTGGAGGAGGACAAAGCTTGATAAAGGTTGGGAAACCAGCACCACCCATACCAGTGACACCAGCCACCTTGATACGGTTGACAATCTCTTCTGGAGTCAGCTCAGCATGAGCCTCCAGAGTCTCGAGTTTATCAGAGCGGTCGATATTCTCCTCCCACTCGTCGCCCTCTACATTAATGATAATGCAAGGCTTGCGATAACCGGTAGCATCAATAGATGTATCTACCTTGAACACGGTTCCTGAAACGGAACTGTAAATAGGAGCACTCACAAAACCACCCGCCTCAGCGATGAGTGTACCCACCTTCACCTTGTCGCCCTTGGCAACTACAGGCTTGGCAGGAGCACCGATGTGCTGACCAAGCGGAAAAATAGCCTGCTTAGGGAGAGGAGCTACCTGAGTAGCCATCTCGGCAGTAATCTTATTCTCTTCTGGGTGAACTCCACCAATTCTAAAAGTTCTCAAATTCATGATTATTCCTCCTTTTTCTTAACTGGGAAATTTACTTTTACGAGAGCACCGGTTGGGCATTCGTCAACACACTTGGTACACATGCGGCACTTATTGAAGTCAACATAAGCCACATTGTTTTCTACCGTGATAGCATCAAACCTGCAGACTTTCTGACACTTACCGCATCCGATGCAAGCAACGCTACAAGCCTTCTTAGCCACAGCTCCCTTGTCGTGGTTCACGCACTGCACGTAAACACGGCGACCCTTAGGACCCTTCTTTCGAAGCTCGATGATGTGACGTGGACAAGCCTTGGCGCAAGCACCACAACCCGCACACTTCTCCTCATCAACCTCAGGAAGCCCCGTCTCTGGATTGATAGAGATAGCACCAAACTGACAGGCAGCCACGCAATCGCCACAACCCAGACAGCCGAAACCGCAGCCGGTTTCACCAGCACCACAGGAGTTCATGGCAGCACAAGTGTGCAAACCATCATACTCGGCAATGCGAGGACGATGCTCGCAAGAGCCATTACAACGAACCACTGCCACCTTAGCCTCTGTGTTAGCCACAGCCAAGCCAAGGAGATCAGCCACTTTGCCCATCACGTCGGCACCACCCACAGGACACATCAGTCCATCGATGCTACCGGCATCAGCACCCTTGACTAGCGCAGCAGCCATACCGGAACATCCGGCAAAACCGCAACCACCGCAATTGGCACCAGGAAGGAGTTCTCCCACCTGTCCCAATCGAGGGTCTTCTTCAACGGCAAACTTCTTGGATACCCCGAAAAGTACCAGCGCTGCAATCAGCGCAATGGCACCGAGTACCAAGACAGCACTCAAAATTAAATCCATAATAGTTTGTATTTGTTTTGTTAATATTTCTAGTTATTTCCATATCAGCCAACATCTTGTATTCGAGCCTGAAAAGCTGGGAAATCATTCCTAGCTGCAGGGTTCAAGACTAAAGCTTAATTTGTTTCGTAGTTTGTTTCTCAAGAGATAAAGCCCTATATAATAAGGTATCAATATCCCCAAGGCAGACACAGCGCATATCCCTCTGATTGCGTAATCTTCAGTACGGCAACCAAAGCCACAACCATCAGGACCAGAGGCAGCAAATAGCCATACAAGCTGGCGCGGAAGCCAACAGCCGTATCTGCCACCACAACAACAGAGTCACCCAGCTGATACTTGACAGCATCAGCAGCCTGCACCTCGATAATCTTTTCTTTCGTTTCAGAAGCATTGCAATGAGCAGCCACCTTGCAGGCACTGCACGCAGATGACTGAAGGATGCGCACGCGCACACAGCCCTCTTCTACTCCATCCACAACTCCATTATGCTTTATTTTATTACTCATTTCCAAATCTTGTTCATAAGGTTAGCCTTTCCTCTTCTACACAAGAGCACCTATTTTAAGGTGGCTTATTGCAAAGTAGAGTTAGCAATTCTAATTTGTTTGCAAAGATAATATATTATTTATAAATGACAAACAAAATCACCAGATTATTTAATCAAAAGAAACGTAAACGTTTTCTATTTTACATTTTAGACCATAAAAACAAAGAAAAACGCAGAAATAAACGGATAAAAATAGGTTTTTTATAAATTTCTCGCCATCTTCTTTGTTTATATCATTTTTTTGTGTACCTTTGCAAAAAACAAGAAAGCCAACAACACCTAGCGTGTCGAGGCACGAAAACACTAAGATTATGGAAATAACAGAGCAGATGACAATTCAGCAAGTTGAGCGCTTTATCAAAAAGATAGCTCAAAAGTTTCCAGCACAACCTTCAAATGAAGAAAACGCCGTGCTGACCGACATCCATGTAAGAGTTTCCCAAGACAGTGGTGAGCTCCTAGCCTTTGACGATGACGACACAGAGATTACTCGCTGCGTAGTTGAGCAATGGATAGACAACAAGGATGAGAACTTCTATGATGAGGTGGCAAAGATTTTGCGAGACACCTTGCGCAAGAATTCTGAGATTGCAGATCATCTCGGAATCCTGAAGCCATATAGCTTCGTGCTGGAAGATGATGACAAGGAAAACCTCGGCGAACTCTATCTTGCCGACGATGATACCATCATTCTGGGTGGTGACCTGATGGAAAACCTGGATCACGACCTCGATGAATTCCTTGACGACTTGTTAAAAGAATAAACTATAAAAGTGCCAGTCAGCCCACTAGTGGATCCCACCATGCCCGTCGCATGGGCACCCACAGCCCACCAAGCGGGCATCCACAGAACAAGCGCCGGGCAACAAGTGCCCATAGAACGGGCAATGAGTGCCCAAATGCTGGGACTATTTTTGGGCAACACTGATAAGAGTTTACTGTTTACAATTTATAGTTGACAGTGTACTGTTTTCGATGCGCAGTAGATGAAGCAATCCTTTTAGTCGATATTTACAACAGAGAATGAGACTATGAGACTTTTTCTTAAAAAAAAACTTTTTCACGTAAGCGCATACTAACAAGAGCAAAGCCCATCCTCCGGATGGGCTTTAGCATTTAATACAAAAACATTATGAATTATTTCTATTAGCGAACAAGATTCGTTTTATCTTCTATATTCTATCTAAAAGTTATATTCTATACAAACTAATAGTTTCAAACAATTACCATACTCCTACGGTTCATCTATTCACGTTTACGGGTGCAAAGATACGGCTTTTTTCTTATTCTTGCAATACCTAATAATGGGGGTTTTAGACAATACCTAAAACTGATGAGCCAGACACTTTAGCCTATTGCTATTTGCCCCCTCTCCTATACACACAAAAAAAAACTGCAAGCCAGACTTTTCGTCCGACCTGCAGTCCATTCATATCTCTCTCTTATAATTTCCTTTCAGAATTCAACCGAATTGAATTACTTCAAACCACGATTCATAAGTGTTGCATTCAGAAGCATCACATACTTGCGATACTGAGAATCATTGAGGATGCTGTGCATGTACTTAAGATCCTTAATGACAGCCTTGTCAATCATAGCTGCACGCTCATCCTTTGCTGCAGTTGCAGCATTCATCATATCAGCAGTGAAGTTCTTGTGAACATCAGCTACAGCCTCTGCCTGATCAATATTGAGTGACAATGCATTAGCCAAGCTACCCATCTTTACATTCATGTTGAAAGCTGCTGTTGCGTTTGTTGCCTCGTCTGCTGCGAAAGTAGTTGTTGCCATTGCGAACATTGCTACTGCCAAAATCATAATCTTTTTCATAATCTTTTTACCTTTCTTTACTTTACGAGCCATCTTCTGAACCTACACTATCTCTCTTATAACCTAGGAGGCTCTAGAAGGACTCTTGTTAAACATTATCCTGATGTCTTTTCTTTAAGACACTGCAAAGATACAAACTTTCCGTTGTGTACGCAAACAATTTACAAGAAAAATGCTCTAAAGGGCCTCTTTTTTGATATATATCAACATCAAAAGGCTTCTTTCTTCTACTTTTCGTTATCCTACACTTATTTTTGCATTCAAAAGGTAAGCAGTTTTGCAATATCAGTAACATTTGCGTTTCAAACGAGAACTACTATAAGAAAAAGCCTGGCAAGTTGCCATTTTCCAGCCATAGAAAATGAGCACTCTGAATCTTTTTTTCCGAAAACCCCAATATTTCTACTATTTCTTTTCCATATCCCAATTATTTATTGTATCTTTGCAGAAGATTTACAATAGAAACAATGGAAGAACAAAATCATATAGACAAGGCACTCGCCTTCCTCGAAAGCCTCGAAAAGTTGGGAAACCAGCTCAAAGCGGCTGAAGAGAATCAGAAACAGTTCCTCGCCAGAATGCTTGAACTCAAGAAATCAGGCGAAACTGACAGTGAGGAATACGCAGACCTTTCACGCAAGAGCAAAGGATTGCAGGACATCATCGACAAATGGCGCCCTATCTATTTGGAGCGAATGGAAATGGTGAAAAGCGTGCAGATGAAGAAGCGTAAGCGCACTGGAAAGAAGTAACTACAATAGTGGCTATCAGACTGGGACAAAGTACCTGCAAAGCAAGGTATAAAGAAACTATATATTAATGTACGCGCGTACATTATGTATATCAAATCAAATAGCCCACAGATGGCACTATAAATAGAAAACAATAAAAAGAATAAATAAAATGGAATCAAACAACAAAAACAAGTTTATTAGAGTATCATACGCATTGTATGATGTAACAAAGGGTGATAACGGCGAAGAGATGCTGATTGAGCGCACTACAGATGAGCGTCCTTTCTTCTTCATCAGCGGTATGGGTGTAACCTTGCCAGCTTTCGAGGAAAAGGTAGTTGATTTGGCTGAGGGCGAAGAGTTCGACTTCGAGTTGGAGCCTGAGCAGGCTTATGGTTTGCACTATGACGAGCGCGTAATCGACCTCGACAAGCAGATCTTTACTATCAACGGACAGTTTGACGCTCAGCACGTACAGGTAGGTGCTATCATCCCATTGCAGAACGAGGATGGCAACCGCTTCAATGCTGTAGTCAAGAATATCACAGACGAGAAGGTAACTTGCGACCTCAACCACCCATTGGCTGGTTTGAAGCTTAACTTCTGCGGTCAGGTTCTTGAGAGCCGCGAGGCAACAGCAGAGGAAATTGCCAAGATGGCACAGATCATCAGCGGCGAGGCTGGTGGTTGCGGCGGCGGTTGCGACAACTGCGGCGGTGACTGCAAGGATGGCAACTGCGAGGGCAACTGCGAGGGCGGCTGCGATTGCAACAAGTAATATTTGAGAATAAACGATAGCGGCTATCTCAATACCATTGGGATAGCCGTTCTTCATATCAACACAGAGGCTTACCGGTACATCTACTTCCAGCAACCAGCTCCTGTATCGGGATAACAAGCCTTAACATATCATATTTGGCAATGAGGAATACATTTGGCAATCTTTTCACTCTCACAACATTTGGCGAGAGTCATGGCATAGCTGTAGGAGGCGTCATCGACGGTTTTCCTGCAGGTATCGACATCGATATGGACTTTATCCAGAGCGAACTGAACCGTCGTCGCCCTGGACAAAGTCACATCACTACAGCACGAAAGGAAGCAGACCAGGTAGAATTTCTAAGTGGTGTTTTCGAGGGAAAATCTACGGGAACCCCTATCGGCTTTGAGGTACGCAACCAGAACCAGCATTCTCAGGATTATGAGAATATGCGCTGTCTGTTCCGTCCATCCCATGCCGACTTCACTTACAATGAGAAGTATGGCATCCGTGATCATCGCGGTGGCGGCCGTTCATCTGCACGCATCACCATCGCCCGCTGCGTAGGTGGTGGCTTAGCCAAGTTGGCACTCCGCCAGCTCGGCGTCAGCATTACGGCATATACATCTCAGGTTGGCAGCATCGCCCTGGAAAAAGATTACCATCTATATGATCTCAACACCATCGAAGACAACCCCGTTCGTTGCCCAGACCAGGCAAAGGCAAAGGAGATGGAAGACCTCATCGCACAGGTCAAGGCTGATGGTGATACCATCGGAGGCATCATCACCTGCGTCATCAAGGGATGTCCTGTAGGATTGGGAGAACCGGAATTCGACAAACTTCATGCCCAGCTTGGGGCAGCCATGCTTGGCATCAATGCCGTCAAAGGATTTGAATATGGAGAAGGATTCGCCGGAGTTTCTGCTCGCGGAAGCGAACAGAATGACGTCTTCGTTCCTAAAGCCAAGAATATGGGTGCTGCTGATGATGCAGCAAACAATCAGGACGTTGCAGCTCGCATCACGACCAAGAGCAATCATAGCGGTGGCATCCAGGGAGGATTGAGTAATGGGCAGGATATCTACTTCCGGGTAGCCTTCAAACCTGTAGCTACCCTTCTGATGGAACAGGATACAGTAGATTTGGAAGGAAATCCTACCAAACTCACAGCTCGCGGACGCCACGATCCATGTGTATTGCCAAGAGCCGTACCTGTAGTAGAGGCAATGGCTGCCATGGTAATCCTGGATAATTATCTTTTGAATAAAACTATAAAAATTTAATTAGTGAATAATTGGTAGTGATTAGTGATAAACAAACTAATCACTACCAATTAATCACTACCTAGAGTTTACTGTCCTTTAAGAGTTTTGGACAATATTCATTGAAGAAGCATTTATCACAAAGCGGCTTGGCACTTTTGCAGATATATCTGCCGTGCAACAGAATCCAGTGATGCGCATTCGGAATATCTTCTGCCGGAATGTGCTTCATCAGATAATCTTCTACCTTGCGAGGCGTATCAGCCGTACGAGGCACCAACCCCATACGATGACTTACACGATAAACATGCGTATCCACCGCCATCGTGGCATGACCGAACCAAACGGCACGGATTACATTCGCCGTCTTGCGCCCCACTCCAGCTAATTTCACCAGATCTTCAGCAGCCTCCGGCACCTCACCTCCAAAGAGTTCTACCAGTTGCCGTGACATCTGTGCCAGATGTTTCGCCTTGGCATTGGGATAACTTACCGAACTGATCAGCTCATAGATATCCTCCTCGCTCGCCTGCGCCATGTGCCGTGCATCTGGATAACGGGCAAAGAGGGCCGGCGTAACCATATTGATACGCTTGTCGGTACATTGAGCCGAAAGCAAGGTAGCAACCAGAAGCTGAAATGCGCTACCGAATTGCAACTCGGTAGTCACATTCGGCAGCGCATTTCTGAAGTGATTCAATATGAAATCGTATCTTTCGTTACGAAGCATATTTCTATACGTTTATATTTTCCGGAAATTACTTCTTCTTGGCTGGAGTCTCCTCTGTACCCTTCAACTTACCCTTGTAAGCCTTGTTCAAGCCAGAGATAACCTCACTGGTAATATCGTATGCCTTGTCTGCATAAAGCAGATTGTCACCACTCTTAGAGAAGATGATGCTATACTTCTTATCCTTGTTATACTGAGCCAGGTAGTTAGCAATGCTGTCGTGGAGAGCTTTGTTGTACTTATTCTGCTCAGCAGCAAACTCATTGCTCAAACGTTGCTGCAAACCCTGAAGATCATTGTTCTGCTTCTGCAAACCAGCCTGGATAGCCTCAGCTTGCTCACGGGTGTAAGCATTCTGCTGAATCTTCTGCTGGAAGTTAGCAGCAGCTGCCTGCAACTGCTGACCCTTCTGAGCGATAGTAGCCTGAATATTCTGACCCTTTTTCTCCAGCAAGGCAGCATACTCCTTAGCGAATGTGTATTGAGTCATGATAGAGTCAACCTCTACGTATGCGATCTTCAACTCTGCTGGAGCCTTGCTCTCAGACTTAGCCTCAACCTGAGGCTGTGACTTATTGCATGATGCCAACGACAAGGCAGCTACAGCAGCAATAGCCACTGAACTCAAAATGTTCTTTTTCATTTCTTCTGTATTTTTATTATTATTTATTCCTAAAACTAAAATGATTTAATACGCCTTGTTTGCTTCGCGCGCTTCGCGGTCTTGGTCAACCACACAGTGGATACCCATCTTGCGCAAACCAGGATTGTCGTGAACATGCTGAGAAGAGAACTTACCATTCTTCTTGAAAATCAGCTTCACACTAAATAATGCCATTGCGATAGCAATTATTAACAGACTTAATAACATTAATTTTATCATTTTTATTACCTTTGCAGTGCCTTAGTGCACTTCACGTTGCAAAGGTACGATTTTTCGGGCAAAAAGCAAAAGAAATCTCATAAATAAATGACTTTCTTGATGCAAAAATAACAAAATAAGAGAATAATACATACAAAATAACATTATCAATGGAAAAAAATGAATTAAAACCTGCTCTTGTGTTCGAGCAGTTCGCTAAAATCAACGAGATACCTCGTCCTTCCAAGCACGAGGAGAACATGATTGAGTACTTGAAGGAATTTGGCAAGAACCATAACCTTGAGACTGTAGTTGATGAGACTGGCAATGTCTTGATTCGCAAGGCTGCCACCCCAGGATATAAGAACGCTGACACCATCATCCTTCAGAGTCACATGGATATGGTATGCGACAAACTGGTGGACGTAGAGTTCGACTTCCACAAGGATGCCATCCAGACCTACGTAGATGGTGAATGGTTGAAGGCAAAAGGTACTACCCTAGGTGCTGACGATGGTATCGGATGTGCCATCGAGCTTGCCATCCTCGCAGCCAACGACATCGAGCATGGTCCTATCGAGTGCGTCTTCACCCGTGACGAGGAGACCGGCTTGACAGGTGCAGTAGGTATGAAGGCTGGTTTCATGACCGGCAAGATGCTCATCAACCTTGACTCAGAGGATGAGGGTCAGATTTTCGTATCCTGCGCAGGCGGCCAAACTACCAAGGCTACCTTCCACTTCACCCGCGAAGAGGCTCCAGCAGGCTACTTCTTCATGGAGGCTTCCCTGAAAGGTCTCAACGGCGGTCACTCTGGTGATGACATCAACAAGAAGCGCGCCAATGCCATCAAGGTACTTGCCCGCTTCCTCTTCCTGGAGAACGAGAAACTCAATGGTGCCCTTCGTCTGGTAAGCTTCAACAGCGGCAAGATGCATAACGCCATCCCTCGTGATGGCAAGATTGTCTTTGCTGTCAAGAATGAGGCAAAGGAGCAGGTACGTGCAGACTGGAATATCTTCGCATCTGAGGTAGAAGATGAGTTCCACGTAACTGAGCAGTCTATGCTTTTCAACATGGGTTCTGCCGATGCAGCTCCTGTTATCGAGAAGGCTGTAGCCGATAAGTTCATCATGGCTTTACAGGCTGTAGATAATGGTCCACTCACCACCTGTCAGGACGAGGCACTTGCCGAGATGGTAGAGACATCCAGCAATGTTGCAAGCGTGATGACCGACGAAACTAGCATCAACATCGTGGCTTCTCAGCGCAGCAATGTGATGAGCAACCTGGACAACATGACCAACACCGTGAAGGCAGCCTTCCTTCTGGCAGGTGCTGAAGTAAACGTGGGAGGCAAGTATCCTGCATGGAAGATGCGTGCCAACAGCAAGCTGACCGACATTACCGTGAAGAGTTACGAGAAACTCTTCGGCAAGGAGCCATGGGTAAAGGGTATCCACGCCGGTCTGGAGTGCGGTCTCTTCTCAGAGCGTTATCCAGACCTTGATATGGTAAGCTTCGGTCCTACCCTTCGCAATGTTCACACACCAGAGGAAGCACTTCTGATTCCTACCGTTCAGATGGTATGGGATCACCTGCTGGATATCCTCCGCAGCGTGAAGTAAGAAGAACTGAGTGAATTCCTAACAAAGGATATGAAATCATGAAGAAGATACTATTCGTATTGACATTAGGCTTGGCGCTGGTCCTCACTTCCTGTGGCGACCAGCACAAGGCTCAATCACTCGTCAAGGATTTCCTCAATGAAAACCTGGAAAACGAAGATTGTAGCTTTAAACGCTTCAGCCAACTCACTCCTACAGCCATGATCGATTTTAACAGAGTAAAATCTATGCGTCAGGAGATGAACCAGTTGCCATATATGAAAAAGAACATCGACTATAACGATGGCACCTTCCCAGATACCTTAATGTATCTGAGAGCCACCTACCAGTTGACTACTCATGATGGCAAGAAAGAAGAACTCACCCAGACATTCTATCTTGACAAGGCTTTGACCCGAGTCATCGCTTTCAAAGAGAACTGATTCTATTTCAAAAAACTAAAATCAAGAATTTAAGTTCAGATTGTAAAATTAGAAAAACATAAAAACAAGGCTGCACTCCTATCAAAGGGAATGCAGCCTTATTTTCGTGATAAAACCTCTAGCCAAGGGACCTCATCCTGCCAAAGCCTTCTCAACAAAACCACGAACCTTCTTACGGGCAACTCCCAGTTTCTTTTCTGCTTGTTTATATTTCAGATTTAGGGTTACCGCAATCTGACGAACCGGCATATCTTCGTAGAGATTCAGACGATATACCGAACGCTGACTCTCTGTAAGCTGAGCAATACCCCGCTCCAGTATCTCATTCACTTCACGAGCCGAGAAGACAGACTCCACCCCTTCAGAAGAACGGTTTATCCAACTGCCCTTCCTGATAAAATGCTCATACTTCTCATATTGCTGTCTGCAACGCCAATAATCTACGATTTTATTCCTTGCCATTGTATAGACCAGACAAGGCAGAGTTACCGGTGATATCATCTGATCCGACTGCAGAAGTCGGACAAAGATATCCTGCACAATATCCTCAGCCTCATCCACAACTTGCAGACGAGATATGACGAACTTCTTGAGTTCGTCATAATGATTTGTGTAATAATCAGCAATGATGCATTTTTTAGATGCAACATCCTGTTCTGATTCAACATTTTGTTTCATATCAGGAGGGTTTTATCTGTTTATAGTTTATTTGTTTCTTCGATCAAGTAGTGCAAAGGTACAAAAAACAGATAATATCACCAAAGAAAAGAAACAAAAAAATGTGCTAAATGCCTATTTTGAAACATTTAGCACATATCTAGATACAATTTGTAACATTCAATGTTACCCTACGTAAAGTAATATACTTTTTATAAAGTAGCAATTACTTGATCATATCCACACTTCTCTTCAGGAAAGCATCGAGAGAAGCGCCCTTCAGCATACCATTCTGCAACAGGGCGAGGTCGATGAGCTGATGAACGATGTTGTTGTTCTTGGCATAACCAGAGATGATATCGTTGCGCTTAGCCTTCTCATCGCTGATGGCTTTCTCTGTGTTGTGAACATCATCCTTCTCCTCCTGGGTAATCTCTTCTGGCTTCTTCTTGCCCTGCTCCTGATGAAGCACTGCAAGACGAGCTTCCTGTCCCTTGATCTCTGCAAGGATTGGCTTCAGGCTTTCGGCGGTATTAGCCTCAGCATCCTCCAACACCTTCTTCACCAATGCATGGTCTGAGTTCAATACGATGTTGTAGCTGTCTGGCATCTGACCATAGAAGTTCATACCTGCCTGGAACTGACTCATTGCCTTCATACGGCGCATATACTCGTTCTGAGTAATGAGCACAGGTTGGTTCTGCTCACCCAAAGCCTGAATCTCCACGAAGAACTCTGCCTTGTCGAGCTTAGGCATCTGAGAACGGAACACCTCTGTCAAATTGTCAGACTGATCCTTTGTCAAATCTGTCTTCTTGGCATCTTCCTTCACGATGAGTCGGTCGATGATATCAGCATCCACACGGGTAAAGCGGCTCTTCTCCAACTTCTGCTCCAACATATTTACCATAGGTGTATCGAGCTGACCTTCCATCAGGAGCACAGAGTAACCCTTCTGCTTGGCAGCCTCGATATAAGAGTACTGCTCCTCCTTATTGTTGGCATAGAGATATACCAGATTGCCATCCTTATCAGTCTGGTTGTCCTTGATCAGCGTCTTGTACTCCTCGTAAGTGAAGTACTTGCCCTCAACATCATTCAGAAGCGCGAAGTCCTTGGCACGCTCGTAGAAGTCTTCCTGTGAAAGCATACCATAATTGATGAAGAGCTTGAGATCATCCCACTTCTCCTCGAATTCCTTGCGGTTCTCCTTGAAGATTGAGCTCAGACGATCTGCCACCTTCTTGGTGATATAGGTAGAAATCTTCTTCACGTTGCTATCGCTCTGCAAGTAGCTGCGGCTCACGTTCAATGGGATGTCTGGCGAGTCAATGACACCATGTAACAGGGTCAGGAACTCAGGGACAATGCCCTCTACCTGGTCGGTAACGAATACCTGGTTGCAATACAGCTGAATCTTGTTACGCTGCATGTCGATGCTGTTCTTGATGCGTGGGAAGTAGAGAATACCCGTCAGATTGAATGGGAAATCTACGTTCAGGTGAATCCAGAACAATGGGTCGTCCTGCATTGGATAGAGGGTGTGATAGAACTTCTTATAGTCCTCATCCTTCAGAGTGCTAGGAGTCTTGGTCCAGAGAGGCTCCACATTATTAATAATGTTATCCTCGTCAGTCTCCACGTTCTTGCCGTCCTTCCACTCGGTCTTTTTGCCGAAGGCTACAGGCACTGCCATAAACTTGCAGTACTTGTTCAGAAGTTCCTCGATCTTGTTCTTCTGGAGGAATTCCTTGCAGTCGTCTGCAATATGGAGAACGATGTCAGAACCACGCTCTGCCTTGTCTGCATCCTCGATTTCGAAAGCCGGTGAACCATCGCAGCTCCACTTTACAGCCTTGCTACCCTCTTTATAGCTCTTGGTGATGATTTCCACCTTGCTGGCTACCATGAAAGAAGAATAGAAACCGAGTCCGAAGTGACCGATGATGGCATTGGCATTCTCCTTATACTTATCAAGGAAGTCGGTTACACCTGAGAATGCAATCTGGTTGATATATTTATCGATTTCCTCCTCAGTCATACCGATACCACGGTCGCTGATGGTCAGGGTACCAGCTTTCTCATCTAGAGAGATACGCACTGTTGTGTCACCAATCTCACCCTTGAAGTCGCCCTGGGCAGCAAGGGTCTTCAACTTCTGTGTAGCATCCACAGCGTTGGAAACCATCTCACGGAGGAAGATGTCATGATCTGAATATAAGAATTTCTTGATGACAGGGAAAATGTTCTCTGTCGTTACACCGATATTACCTTTCTGTGCCATAATTATAATGTTTATTTATATGTTTTACTTTATTTGTTTTTGCTATAGGTTTTACAAATAACGTGCCAAAAAGGGAGAAATGAACAAAATGGCAGAATTAATCTGACAGAATCATCATAACAAGAAGTAAGCCTTAAGGAAAAAAATATTTTCCCTTAAGGAAAAAAACAACTATCCTTAAGGGAAAATATTAAATGTGAAAAATGCCCTATTTACCGGCTTTTCCGACATCAGCATTCATATTCCGAAATTTTATAACACCCTACAAGCTCGGACACCAATCTGAGATGGATACTTCTGCATATAGGTATAAAGTGTCATCGGTTCATCAATCACTTTTTTGTGGATGCTGCTGGCATTGAGCAGATGTAATCCATCCTTATGCCAGGAAGCAATACCGATATGCGTGGTGTCCAATCCCTTCTTTCGGGTTATCATCAGAAGGATATCACCATCCTTGATGGTATTTCTGAAAAGCTGGTTGTTACGAATCTCCTTCGGGATATAGCGATAGCGCTTGCCGTTGATGCTCTGCTCCAAAGCACGGATACCCGACTTCCACTGCGGATGAGCCGAAAGCATCTTGTAACTGGAAGGATGGGTGGACATCCAGTTTACGTTGATGGTCTGGACTGCAGTGAAGGGAGGATTATTCTGAATATCCTTCACGATACCTTCCTTTACATTATCATCCACCCAGAGGGTGAAATAGTGCTGGCGTTTTACATACGCTACCTCTCCGCCGATATAGCGCACGTGCTTCAGATGATTGCAGAAAGCTGCGAAACTGGTTTCCTGATGCTTGGCACACATCGTCAGGGCGGTCACGATTTCCACGTAGGTAGTACAATCTAGTTCCCTGGTATTCACCACGAGCAGCTCTTCCTGGGTTCTGTCCAAGGTGCCACCCACATAAGGAATACCCACAAACTGCTTTCCAAACCACATCATCCAGTTGGCAGGCTTTTTCTTCATCGCCTTCGCCTGCTGCAGCAAGGATACGATTCGCAGACTATCCTGGCGCTGATAAACTACGCCCGTCTTGGCAAAAGCAGGCATTACCATCAGGAATGCCGCTGCAAAAACTAAAAAACTGTGCTTTACTTTCATCATTTTACATTTTTATATTCTCGTTTCTTTCCAAAGTTCACACCCACATAAATATTGAGCGAACCGAAAGAATTGTTGGTTGAGAAATGATCCTTGTGATAATTATACGAATGGATGACGGTACTGGCACCTGCATACCAGCGGTCGTTGTTCCATACCACTCCAAAACGGCCGATACCATCAAAATTGAAATTCTTGAAGTTGAAGTTCTTCAGATCAAACTTATCCTTTTCCGGGTCTCCCGATTTGGAGTGATTATAGGCAAGACCTACGGAGAGGGAGGCATTGAAGAGCCAGTTTTTGGCAAACACCCAGTTGTAGCCATATCCCACCGTAGCGGAATAATCGCTATACTTCACCTTCGAGAACATCAGACTGCTGTCAATTTTAGCCTTCAACTGCTGCTTGTTGTCCTGATTGAGCCGCTCATCCACTATGGCAGAAAGCTTATCCCAATCCACTTCCAGCTGATGCTGGGTATATCCCAGTCCTACCATCCATGAGCCAGCACTTTTCTTCTGTCTTGTACTTTGAGAGTAAGCTGCTGGATATGAGAACTTACGATGATTAAATATATAGTAAAGATTCAAGCCTTTAATACTACTCTTAAAACCATCGAAAGATACTCTTCTCAGAGCATCCGTATTAATATGATCACCCAGATCCATTCGCTGAATATGATAATCATTACCCGTCTGGCGCCAGAACAAATCTACGCCCAGCAAACTGCTATACAGACTCAGGTTGAACTCCTTCTTGCTGCTATGATTGCTCTTGGTATCGATATGCTTCAGGTCGATAGTATAACCCAGGAATACCCATCGCCATCCCAGATAAGGTCCCAGACGCCAGGAAGGATCAGGCGCAAAGGAGATTCGCTGCCCCTCCTTGCCATACAGGGTATATTCCTCGTAGGTATTGGTATTCTGCAGCATCACCGTATAATTGAAATGCTGCGGTTCTATATACCTTTCATCTATATTGGAGAATTCTCTAAAGAAGGTAGTGAAGGTCTTACCCAGTCGATGAAAGAAAGTGCGCTCATGACGGGCACGAATCAAGCTGTCCTGAGTATTACCCTTGAACATCGAAGAATTGAAAAGGGTCTTGATGAGAGAAGAGTCCTGTCTTACCGGGCATTCCAACGTATCTCGCTCCGCCGCCATCTGTGGCAGCAGAACGAGAAACAACAGTCCTAGTATTATTCCAATTTTTCTCATCACATTTAGGTTTTTCTTTCTAATTCTTCCAAAGCACGCGATCAAGCACCCAGTTTACCGGGGTAGCCGAAACGCTGGTGCAGGTACAGGTATTAATGCCCTGCAGATGCTCTATCACATTTCTGATGATAGGCAACTGAACATACGGTGGATTGGCAACGGTGATGCTCGATCTGCCCTCGCTCGTAATCAGCTCGATAGGCTGATAGGTAAAGACAGAGAAAGAGAGCGAACCCTTGTCACCAATCACCTCGATACAGTCTTCCTTGGCACTCTCATGTCCCACGAAGCACCAGCTGCCGCTCGCCGGAATACCACTTTCGAAGAAGAAACAGGCAGATACCGTATCCTCTGCATCATAAAGATGCGCACGGTTGGCAGGATAACCATGGGCACGGGTGATGACTCCAAAAAGATCCTGCAACAAGTCTATCTGATGAGGAGCCAGGTCGTAGAAATATCCTCCACCGGCAATATCCGGCTGCAATCTCCAAGGCATCTCCTTGCCACTCTTGGTGTCCAGATCACGTGGAGGCACAGAAAAGCGGACCTGTACATTGATGACATCACCAATAACACCACTTTTAATAATCTCCTTTACTTTTTGAAAATAAGGAAGATAACGACGGTAATATGCAACAAAACATGGCACCCCCGTCTGCTCGCTGATACGATTGATACGAATACAATCGCTATAGCTTGCCGCCAATGGTTTCTCGATATATACCGGTTTGCCGGCACGCATTGCCATAATGGCGAAGGTGGCATGCGATGATGGTGGCGTGGCGATATATATTGCATTCACATCTGGATCATCGATGAGTTCCTGTGCATCGGTGTACCATTTCCGTATATGATGACGCTCGGCATAACCACGAGCCTTTTTCTCGCTACGGCTCATCACCGCAACGACCTGCGACCCCTCTACCTCATTGAAGGCAGGTCCGCTCTTCTTCTCGGTTACTTCTCCGCAGCCGATAAATCCCCAGTTTATCTGTTTCATCCTATTACTTTTATATTCTGATTTTACCTGAATATTGTTGATCCGGACACGATTATATACCAGAATCCGGCAGAGTGTATCTTGACCCAAGAGTGTATCTTGACCCAAGAGTGTATCTTGACCCAAGAGTGTATCTTGACCCAATAGATTCAGATGGCAGGCTTTTACTCTCCTGCCAGTGATTTATTGATTTCGTCGATATAGTCGAGTACTTCATCACGCCCCATCTTCTTCTCGCTACTAGTGATGAAGTAAGGAGGAAGTGCCTCCCAACGGTCCTCCAGAGCGTGCATCCACTTCTCGGCATTCATACGAGCCTTTACCGGACCCAACTTATCAGCCTTGGTAAAGACAATACAGAAAGGCACATTGCTTTCGCCCAACCAATCCACGAACTCACGGTCAATCTTCTGTTGCTCATGGCGCACATCAATCAGAACGAAGACATTCGCCAACTGTGGGCGCTGCAGGATATAACTGCTGATCATCTGCTCCAACTGCTTCTGCACAGTCTTCGAACGCTTGGCGAAGCCATAGCCAGGAAGGTCAACCAGATACCATTCATTATTGATGATAAAATGATTGATAAGCAAAGTCTTACCCGGTGTAGCTGAAGTTTTAGCCAAACCCTTATGATTGCAAAGCATATTGATCAGGCTCGATTTGCCTACATTACTACGGCCGATAAAAGCATACTCAGCCTTATTATCTTTTGGACACATGCTCACGCGTGGAGCAGATATCGTAAATTCTGATTTCTTGATTTCCATTCTTTCTATTTTCTTTTATAATTATTATTATAGGCAGCCCACGAACTAATCATAAAGTTCAATATCCAACCGCTCACAGTTCTATGTCTAGAGCATCTCTGACAATTCCAGCCACCTCATTTCCTTCTCGTCAAGCTCATCCTTGATTTCCGGAAGACGCTTGCTCTTTTCGGTCAATTCCTCTACCGACAGGGTACCGCTGCAAAGGGCTTCTTCCAACTTTTTCTGCTCATCGGTAAGTTTCTCTATTTCCTGGGTCAGCTGTTCATATTCACGCTTCTCCTTATAGCTCATCTTACGCTTGTTTTCAAAGTTGGCATCACGCTTGGCAGTGCCGGCACCATCGTTGGCAACCGTATTGTTATTGCCTGCGTTTTTAGCCGTAACAGCAGCTTTTTCAGCTTCATCTTTCTCCTGCAACCTGCTCCAGTCTCTATACTGGGTATAGTTGCCAGGGAAATCCTGAATTTCGCCTTCGCCCTTGAATACCAGGAGATGATCTACCACCTTGTCCATAAAGTAACGGTCGTGACTCACTACGATCACGCAACCTGCGAAATCCTGCAAATACTCTTCCAACACCTGCAAGGTCTGGATATCGAGGTCATTGGTTGGCTCATCGAGTACCAGGAAGTTGGGATTTCTCATCAGCACCGTACAGAGATAGAGCTTGCGCTTCTCGCCACCACTCAACTTATACACATAGTTGTGCTGTTCCTCAGGAGTAAAGAGGAAGAACTGCAGGAACTGCGAAGCCGTCATATGCTTGCCGTTGCCCAGGTCGATATAGTCGGCAATCTCCGTGATGACATCTATCACCTTCTGGTCTTCCCTGAACTTGAGTCCCTCCTGCGAGAAATAACCGAAGCGCACAGTCTCTCCAATATCAAACTTACCGCTATCCGGCTGCACCTCGCCCAGGAGCATTTTGATGAAAGTAGTTTTTCCCGTACCATTATTACCTACGATACCCATCTTCTCAAATCGGGCAAAGTTGTAGTAGAAGTTATCGAGAATCATCTTCTTCTTTCCTCTGTCATCGAAAGCCTTGCTCACATACTGGCATTCGAAGATTTTCGAACCAATATATACGGTAGAAGCCTTCAATCTTACCTGACGGTCTTCGATGCGCTGCTTGGCTACCTTCTCCAACTCATAGAAAGCATCCTCACGATATTTCGCCTTATGACCTCGAGCCTGAGGCTGACGACGCATCCAGTCCAGCTCTCTGCGATAGAGATTCTTGGAATGCTGGATTTCTGCACGCAGATTATCCATACGCTCCTGGCGCTTTTCCAGATAGTAAGCATAGTTTCCACGATAGGTGTAGATGGTCTTGTCATCGAGCTCCAGGATGGTATTACATACCTTATCAAGGAAGAAACGGTCGTGCGTAACCATGAAGATGGTTTTGTTACCTCGATTCAGATAACCCTCCAGCCACTCTATCATCTCCAGGTCGAGGTGATTGGTAGGCTCATCGAGCATCAGGAAGTCAGGCTCATCTATCAGCACATTGGCGAGTGCCACACGCTTCTGCTGTCCTCCACTCAGCTGTCCCATCGGCTGGTCCATATTGGTGATATGCAACTGTGTGAGGATCTGCTTTGCCTTGAGCACCTTTTCCGGATCATCCTCATGATTGAAGCAAGCTTCCAGCACGCTTTCCTCCGGATCAAACTTAGGAGATTGTTCCAGATAGCCCACTTTCAAGTCGCGTCGATAGATGATATCACCACTCTCATGCCCCTCCTTATCCATGAGCACCGACATCAATGTAGATTTACCCGTGCCATTGCGTGCCACGAGTCCCACTTTCTGTCCTTCTGCTATAGAGAAGGATATTTTATCAAAAAGAACCTCTGCTCCAAAGCGTTTGGTGAGGTTTTGAACGTCTAAATACGGTATTTGACTTGCCATTTTCGTTATTTTTGTGCAAAGTTACAGAAAAAATTTGGCAGAAACAAATTTTTTGCTTATCTTTGCACTCGAAAAGTTCAAATACATATAGTGTTTCCATTGTAGAAACGCTACATTTCATAGAAAAATCATATAATATACAATATATAATAATGTATAGCAAAGACGAATTATCAGCAAAAAGTGTCGTTCAACTGAAGGACCTTGCAAAAGAAATTGGCGTCAAGATTAAATCTGGCGACAATAAGGAAACGATTATCTATACGATTCTTGATGCTTTGGCAGAGGCATCAGCAGATGGTGCTGCGCAGAAGCGTAAACGCACACGCATCGCCAGCAAGAAAGAAGATCGAGTATATTCTGTTCATGGAATCGAGGGCGAAAACTTCGATGTTATGAAAAACCAGGTTAACGGCCCTGCCGCTACTGATACAACCACTGAAGGAGAGACTCCACAAGCTACCCCTGCATTCGTTGATCCACTGGCTGCTTTTCCTAAGCACAGAGGACGCAAGAGTAAGGCAGAACTGGAAGCCATTGCGGCTGCCAAGGCGGCTGCCATCAAAATGCAGCAGGAAGCAATGAAGAATGCAGAAAACACTGCTGAGCAACCTACTGAAGATGCAGATCTGGCAGAAAATCCAACAGAACAGGCTACTGTTTCTGAGGAAGAAGCTATGGCTACAGCTCTGGCAAACAAAGAGCAGCCAACAGAAGAAGCTCCCGTATCTGACAACCAGGAGGCAGAGATTCCAGAGGCGCAGTTTACTGCCAACGGTTCGGGCAATGACAACAGTGAGTTGATTGCCATACTCCAGGCTAAGATGAATGCTCACAACGAGAACAATACTCCTGCAGAACCAAAAGAAAGCAATACTCCAAAACATACTCCAGAGCCAGCTGTAGCCGAGACTACACCAGATGGTGTCTGGGCAGGCGACCCGGGCGATGGCACCGATTTCATCACCGTGGTAGATTTACCTATCGAGGATCAGGCTGCCATGCCTACATACGATATCTTCGACCGTCCGATGACTCCGGCAGCAACAGCAGCTCCAGCACAAGCCCCTAAAGAGGTAAGTCAGGAACCAGAATATGATTTTACTGACATCATCTCTGCCAATGGTGTACTCGAAGTACTCTCTGATGGATATGGTTTCCTTCGCAGCAGCGATTTCAACTATCTCTCATCTCCAGATGATATCTACGTAGCTACCAATTTCGTGAAGCGCTACGGATTGAAGACAGGTGATGTCATCCAGTGCCACGTTCGTCCACCACATGAAGGCGAAAAGTACTTCCCACTCACCAGCATTGACAAGATCAATGGTCGTGACCCATCGGATATAAGAGACCGTGTTCCATTCGAGCATCTCACCCCACTCTTCCCTAACGAAAAGTTCGAGCTCTGCGGCGACCGCCGTACCACCAACCTGAGTACCCGCGTAGTAGATCTCTTCTCACCTATCGGTAAGGGACAGCGTGCACTCATCGTGGCTCAGCCTAAGACCGGTAAGACCATCCTGATGAAGGATATCGCCAATGCCATCGCAGCCAACCATCCAGAGGCATACCTGATGATGCTGCTCATCGACGAGCGTCCTGAGGAGGTTACCGATATGGCTCGCACCGTGAATGCCGAGGTTATCGCATCTACCTTCGACGAGCCAGCCGAGCGCCACGTGAAGATTGCCGGCATCGTTCTGGAGAAGGCAAAGCGTATGGTTGAGTGCGGTCATGATGTTGTCATCTTCCTCGACTCTATCACACGTCTGGCACGTGCCTATAATACAGTAGCCCCTGCATCTGGTAAGGTGTTGACGGGTGGTGTGGATGCCAACGCATTGCAGAAGCCTAAGCGTTTCTTCGGTGCAGCCCGTAATATCGAGGGCGGCGGTTCGCTCACCATCATCGCTACTGCCCTCATTGATACAGGTAGTAAGATGGATGAGGTTATCTTCGAGGAGTTCAAGGGTACAGGTAACATGGAGTTGCAGCTCGACCGCTCACTCAGCAATAAGCGTATCTTCCCTGCAGTCAACCTTGTGGCTTCTTCTACCCGTCGCGACGATCTCTTACAGGATAAGACAACCCTCGACCGTATGTGGATTCTCCGCAAGTTCATTTCAGATATGAACCCTATCGAGGCGATGAACACCATCCACAAGAGTATGCAGCATACCCGCAACAACGAAGAGTTCCTCATTTCCATGAACTCATAACGATAAATATCACACAAAAAAGAGTCCAGTAAGTCCATTCATACTTACTGGACTTTTTCTTTCTATTTAATAGGTAAAACAGCACATCCCTGTACAAAAAAAGCTATATTGCTGATACGGCATACAAGCATGACAGCAATACGGGGAATATACTATAAAAATGTCATTTTCATCACATATCTGAAGTAGTTGATACAGGTCAAAAAACACTTGTTGCATTTATATTTCTTAGCATAAAATGCCGTTATTTGATAAAAAAGTGTTAACTTTGCACTCGTATTAAGGAATAACAGTAACAAAAAATTAAAAAGATTTAAAGATTATGATGACTATTTTTACAATGGCAGTAGCCGCAGTTATGTTTTCAGGTATGGTACTTTGCATGGGTATGTTCTTGAGAGACGTAATCAACTCAATCCCGGAAATGACTAATATGAGCCACTCTGTTAGTTTGAGCAAGTAAAAATAGAAATCTCTATTATATTTACAGTGAGAGAGATTTAAATATGAGAAAGGGCAAGATCCATTTTTGGAGCTTGCCCTTCTTGCTTTCTAGTTCTTCATTAATATTCCATAGAGAAGGTGATGCCTCTTCTCATCATATCCTTCACGGTTGGCTTCAATCGGGTCAGGAATCCCTCCCATGAACGGTTCTTCTGGAAACTCCAGCCTGCCTCAGCCAAAGCCAGCGAACGAGGATAAGCCTGATAGTAGATACGTTCAGGCGAATTGATACACTCGCTCCAAAGGGTTCCGGCTACACCGAAGAGATTGTTCTTCTCAAACTCCTCGCCCATACCCCAGGCAGGATCCAGGCTATAGGCTGCCTTCAGAGATGTAACAGGCATACCCCAGTTTACCTCAGGCATATCGCCCTTTGCCATCGGATAATCAAAATAGCAATGCTCTCCAGGACAAAGCAGGATACGGGCATTGTTCTCAACAGCCGCTACCAATGCTTCCTTTGTCAAACCGGCACGCCAGGCAAAGGTAACACAACCAGGCTGTATCTTCTTGAAATCGGTCTCATACCAGAACATTGGAGTCTTGTGATACTGGGTACGAAGCAGTTCTATCACCTTGTCAAAGAGATACCCCTGCAACTTCCAGTTCTCAGAACGGTCGGTTGTGGTAATACCCAGCTTCTTCTTCAAAGCCTGGCACTTAGGACAGTAGGTCCAGCAGTCGAGCGCAGGATTTCCTGCCTCATCACCACCCAGATGGATGTATTCAGAAGGAAAGATATCTGCCAACTCCTTGAATACATTACCCAGGAACTCGTAAGTGAAGTCATTACCCGGACAAAGCAACTCATCCGATACACCGCAGGTGGTACGGATAGGTTTCTGAACACCCTGACAGGTCAACTCCGGATAAACACTGATGGCAGCTACCTCGTGACCCGGCATCTCAATCTCAGGAACCACCTGGATATGATACTTGGCACAATATGCCACGAAGTCGCGCATCTGCTCCTGGGTATAATAGCCCTTGATAGGCATTAGCATATCGTCCATTCCCCATCGACTGCTCGCCTCGGCAGTGAGTCTAGGATATTTCTTGATTTCGATGGTCCAAGCCTGGTCATCTACGAGATGGAGATGAAGCATATTCAGCTTATAGCGGGCCATCTCCGGAACAAAAGCCTTCAGATCCTCGTATGGAACGAAGATACGGCAAGGATCCACCATCAACTCTCTCACATGGGTGCGAGGCTGGTCTTTCAATGTCAGCTGCGGGATGGCATCACAACCTACCTTAGCGGCATCGCCGCGGAGCAACTGGTCGAAAGTCATCAATCCATAGAAGACACCAGCAGCTGTCTTACCCTTGATTACTACTCCCTTCTGCTGCACATCCAGGGTATAAGCCTCATTGTCTGCCAGCGTCTCATCCAGGGCAAGCGTCATAGTGAGCTGTCCGCCCTTTTTCAAATCCTTATGCTGCAGCTCTACTCGCTCCTTCAGGATTCTCTCGGCATGTTCCTGCTCATTGGCAAGACCATCGGCAGCTACGATCTTCCAGTTTCCTGCCACCTGCAAAGGTGCCGCCTTGGCATTTACTTTCAGTTCCATCGGAGTAGGAATCAGACAAGCCTCAGGATTGCAGACTTCTCTCGCCTGCTTCACCTCACCGAAGAAGTGGTTCCATCCCGGTGCCTTGCGATAGAGTTTTTCGCTACCTCTTGGCATCACCAGTTTCACGTCTCGCATATTCATGCCCGAAAAAGCAGTAGAAGCTGCCTTTGGCGGAATCTTGGAATTCACCTTGATGACCTTTACGCCTTCCAGATTGGCAAAGGCAAACTCTCCTAACTCCGGCGTTCCGTCTATCGTGATGTTTTTCAATGCCTTACAACCAGAAAAGGCTGCAGCTCCCACTTTCGTCACGCTCTTAGGAATCACTACATCCTGCAGATTGTCGCAGGCAAAGAAAGCCTGACTACCAATCTCCTGCAACTGGTTTGGCAGGATGATGCTCTGCAGATGATGACGGGAATGGAAGGCATTCTTTGGAAGAACAGGACAGGTAGCTTCGCTCAAGTCCAGAGTTCTCAATTGCCAGCACAAGTCACGAAGCTGTCGGAAATCCGAATTTCTCGTGGTTGTTAATGTTCCTGTCAATTTCAGGTTAATAGCAGCCGATTTTTTCTCAGCATTGAGGTCCTTCATATTGGCGACGGTCTGCGCCGACAACGAGGTTGCCAACAAAGCAAAAACTGCAAAAGAAATCATTTTTCTCATACACTAATGGTTTTTAAAGGTTTATATACTATTATTCTAATTAATATTAAACGAAATTTATTCTCTTGCCACTTTCTACGAACTCTGCATTCAGGACATCTATGTCTTTCCACTTTTCCCAGTCAGGATTCTGCTCAGCAAGTCCCACAACATCAACCCCATAGGTAAAGAGTCGCTCTATCATCGCTCCATAGGTAAGATGATCGATCTTCTCTATCGGATGCAGGATGATCGATTCCTCGAAACTACCCTTCTTCTCGCTTCGGATTTCCACCAGCAGCTTTGCCTGCAGCAATTCCTTCACGGCGTGATTGATGATCTGCTGCGGAATCTTCGTCACCTCATGGATATCTTTCGGCGTATAAGCCTGCTCACCATCATTGAAGCGATGACACACCTGATGCATCACCACAGCACAGACCTTGATACGCTGTTCCAACTTCACATGATCATACTTCAAGTCCAGGTCATAATGATGCAGGTTCTGGTTGGTATAGCAGAGCAAGGCACCAAACACTACGATTGCCCACGAAATCTGGAGCCACAGAAGAAACAACGGAATGGCGGCAAGCGAACCATAGATTACGTTATAGCTCGAAAGGAATACCTGCAGATAAATATATCCATACTGCAATGCCGTCATGCTGATGCCCGCCAGAAGCGAAGGCACCAGCGTACTGCGAAACCGGATATAGGTATTAGGAATCACGCAATAGCAGAACACGAAGAATAGGAACATCGGCACAAATGCAGCTACATGCAGGATGAAAGCCGGGATAGTCTCTCCCATATCAGCAATCCGATCCACATCATCTATCACATTCACTGTCCATACATTAAAGAAAGAGGCGAAGAGAATCATCATACCCAGTCCGAAAAGAATGGTAGGATATTCTGTCACGATCTGCTTCCACGAACGCTCACCCGTATGCCAGATGTCATCAAAGGTGAGCTCTATCTTCTGCATCAGTGAGATGATGGTATAGAGAAACATCACAATACCCGTACCGATGATATAATTACTCTGCGTGTTCTCGATATAATTGTGAACGAAATTCACGATAGTCTGAGCCACAACGGGTTGCGCCTCGAAAGTGGTAGATAGCCACGACTCCAGCATAGCCGTATAACCGAAACCGCGGGCAATGACAAACATCATCGCCATGAATGGAATCAATGCCATAAACGAGGCAAAGGTCAATGCCGCCACATCCCTGGCCCACATATCCTTGATATAGAAGATACGACCGGCGAGCATACCCATCTTGAGCCAAGATTTCATCTTGCCTCGAAAATCCTGGATATTCGAAGAATTCAACTCCCTGATATCCTCGTAGAAACCTACTATTTTATCTATTAATCCCATAAACTCCGGTTTTTTGTTATCAAGCAACAAATCCCCTCACAACACCCAGAAGATGCCGTGAAGGGATTTGTCTTAGTATTTTGCTGATCAGATTCTACTACTCTTTAGTAGAACTTGAAGTAGTTGCGAGCGTTGTTGTAAGAAATGTCCTCTACCATGCGAGAGAGGCTCTCCATGTCGTTAGGAAGCAAGCCCTTCTCTACATCATTGCCGAGGAGGTTGCAGAGCAAACGACGGAAGTACTCGTGACGTGGGTAGCTGAGGAATGAACGTGAGTCGGTCAACATACCTACGAAACGGCTCAAGAGACCCAATACTGAGAGTGCATTCATCTGACGGGTCATACCATCGAGCTGATCGTTGAACCACCAGCCTGAACCGAACTGGATCTTACCTGGGCAAGAACCGTCCTGGAAGTTACCAAGCATGGTAGCAATTACCTCGTTGGCACATGGGTTCAATGTATAGAGGATGGTACGTGTCAACTTACCCTCCATATTCAACTCATTGAGGAAGTTGCTCATAGCCTTAGCGGTAGTAAACTCACCGATAGAGTCGAAACCGGTATCAGCACCGAGCTTGTTGTACATCAATGTATTGTTATCGCGGATAGCACCATAGTGGAACTGCTGAGTCCAGTCGGCTGCGTGATCCATCTCAGCGCAAACCTTCAGGAAGGCATGCTTATACTGGCGGATCTCGAGTGCAGAGAGCTGCTGACCGCGCATTGCCTTTGCAAAGATAGTCTCAATCTGAGAATCTGTATATGGCTCATCATAGAACTCCTCGATACCGTGATCGCTCAATTTACAGCCGTTCTCGGTAAAGAAGTCGTGACGCTTCTGCAAAGCATCAACCATATCCTGGAAAGTAGTGAGGGTAACACCAGCTACCTCGCCCAACTTGTTCATATACTCAGCGAAATCAGGCTTCTCGATGTTCATCGCCTTGTCAGGACGCCAAGCTGGAATCATCTTGATCTCGAAACCACTCTCACGTGTCTGCTTGTGGTAACGGAGATCATCGATAGGATCATCTGTTGTACAGACGCACTCTACATTATAGTGACGCATGAAGCCACGAGCAGTAAACTCAGGCTGCTGCAACTTCTCGTTACACTCGTCGTAGATTTCACGTGCAGTCTTAGGGCTCAACTGCTTGTTGATACCGAAAGCTGTCTTGAGCTCCAGGTGTGTCCAGTGATAAAGAGGGTTACGGAAAGTATATGGTACAGTCTCTGCCCATTTCTCGAACTTCTCCCAGTCGCTGGTGTCAGTACCTGTGCAGAAACGCTCATCTACACCATTGGTACGCATAGCACGCCACTTGTAGTGGTCACCACCGAGCCAGAGTTCTGTAATGCTCTTGAACTTGTGATCATTCGCAACCATCTCAGGGATGAGGTGGCAGTGATAATCGATGATTGGCATCTTAGCCGCATGATTGTGGAAAAGGTCCTGCGCTGTCTTGGTATCAAGCAGGAAGTTTTCATCCATAAATTGCTTCATAACTGTATAGTAGTTTTTAAATGTTTATTTATTTAATAATACTAATGATGACGCAAAGATACAATAAATATCCCAAAAAGAAATCGTTTAAGGGAAATATTTTTAATTATTTCACTTAAACGATTACGTTATGCGTATTTTATACGATAATTCTGGTCTTATGATAGTTCTCTCTGAACTCACTTGGCGAGCACCCCTTCTTCTTCTTGAAGATGCGATTGAAGTTACTGAGGTTATTGAAACCGCAGTCGAACCCGATTTCGCTGATGCTTTTTGCAGTATCCACCAGCATCCTGGCAGCATAGCCCAGACGGAGGTCGATGATATACTCTGAGATGTTTCTACCCGTATGGAGCTTGAAGAATCTGCTGAAGGCACTCGAGCTCATACCCGCCAGCGAAGCGAGATCCGGCAATCGGAGTTCATCCATATAGTTCTTCGAGATATAGTTCTTTACCTTCAGAATACGTCGGCTGTCATCCTCCACCGCCACCTTGGCATAGCTGCTCGATACCAGAGTTCGCGCATCCTCACACTTCGACAGTTCATAAAGAATGGTGAGAAACTGCTGCACGGCATAAAAGCCATCTTTCACTGTACTCAGGGTATCCAGCAATCGATAAACCTTCATAATCGCCTTCAGAGGAAAGCAAAGTCCTTTCTTCGCCTCCTGCATCATACGTGTAATGCTGGCATACGGATTTCTGCCAAAGAGAGTCTCCTCACCCATACTGAAATCAAACTGGATGGTAATCTCACGGATATCTTCACTGCGACAGACGTTCTGTTCCCATACATGTTCCAGATCAGGTGATGTGATGAGACAAAGGTCGAAGTCGCCAATTACCTCCTGAGAATCACCCACAATACGCTTTACTCCCGCCGCATTCTCTACAAAATTGAGTTCGAACACCGAATGATTGTGTATCGGATAGGTAAACTCCTTCTTGTGCCTGTCGGCAATGTAAAGCACATCCTTACCCATCAGCGGGGTAATCTCATGTATGATTCTTCTGTCTTCAGCCATAATGTATAGTGATTAATGATCAGTGATTAGTTATCAATGATTATTCTATGCGTGTAATAATCAATAATAACTAATCAATATATTAAATATTCAAAGTTCTGAGGATTTCACTCATCTTCTGCTTGGTAGCGATACGGGTAGGAACCAGCGGCAGGCGCAGCTCGTTTTCGATAAAGCCCATATCATTGAGCAATGCCTTCACACCGGCAGGATTACCATCTACGAAGAGAAGGCTGTAAAGCTCAGTGAAGGAATGATGAATCTTGCGGGCTGGCTCGTACTCACCACGGAACTCCAGACGGATCATTCTACTGAATGCCTTTGGCAGAGCATTACCG
Source organism: Prevotella sp. AM34-19LB (assembly GCF_003468525.1). Classification (NCBI taxonomy): domain Bacteria; kingdom Pseudomonadati; phylum Bacteroidota; class Bacteroidia; order Bacteroidales; family Prevotellaceae; genus Prevotella; species Prevotella sp. AM34-19LB. The sequence continues at coordinate 34,081 of NZ_QSIG01000002.1, forward strand.
ATGACAGAAATCACACCGGCAGCGCCACTCGCAATCATAGAGAAAGTAAGGGCATCATCACCGCTGATTACTTCGAAATTATCCGGCTTGTTCTTGATGATCTCATCTACCTGCTCCAGACTACCACTCGCCTCCTTCACGGCTACCACATTAGGGAAGTCACGGGCAATGCGGCAGGTGGTCTCTGGCTTCATATTGATACCGGTTCTGCCAGGTACATTATAAAGTACGATAGGCAGCGGACTAACCTGTGCGATGGCCTTGAAATGCTGATACAAACCTTCCTGGGATGGCTTATTGTAATAAGGACAGATGCTGAGGATGCCATCGATGCCACTCCAATCGCTATTCTTGATTTCCTCTACGACAGCGGCAGTATTGTTGCCGCCACAATATTTCAATATCTTGACGCGACCCTTGTTCACGTCTTTCACCAATTCTGTAATCTTGTCTTTCTCTTCCTGGGTCAGGCAAGGAGCCTCACCAGTTGTTGCAAGGATGCAAAGGAAGTCTGCACCATTGTCAATTTGGAACTCTACCAATCGCTTGAGCGACTGATAATCTACCGAACCATCGGCCTTAAAAGGAGTAATGAGGGCAACACCAAGGCCCCTAAATATATTCTGTGCCATAATCTAAATAAACAAAATCGTTGGCAAAAGTACACAATTATTAGCATATTGCAAAATAAAATCGCAATTTTCTTTCAAGATTGTACCATTTTTGAAAATATTCTGTATTATTATACCATATTTCACGTTTTTTTAGTAACTTTGCAGTCGTTTTAAGTGAAAAGCAATGAGATATTTTATATTCTTTGGTTACGACGGAACCAACTATCACGGCTGGCAGATTCAGCCCAATGCCAATTCGGTGCAGCAGGAGTTGCAGCGCGCCCTCTCCATCCTCCTCAGAAAGGAGATTGAAGTGGTAGGTGCAGGAAGAACTGATACCGGAGTGCACGCCCGGAACATGGCAGCGCATTTTGACTGGAATTCGGAAGAGAAAGTTTCGGAAGAGAAAGTTTCGGAAGAAAGAATCCCGATGGCCCTCGACCAGCTGACATATCGTCTGAACAGAATCCTGCCACGCGACATTGCCGTCTATGAAGTTCGGGAGGTAGATGCCGAGATGCATGCCCGCTTCTCTGCCACCTCGCGTACCTATCATTATTATATACATACCCGGAAGGATCCCTTCGAGCGCCACTATTCGCTGCAGATGAGCTACCCGCTGGATTTCGAAAAGATGAACCAGGCGGCGCAGCATTTCCTGCATCACGAAGACTATGCGGCTTTCAGCAAGGCAGGCGGTGACAACAAGACCACCATCTGCCATGTGTCGGCTGCCAGATGGGTCCAGACCTCCCCTACCACCTGGTATTTCGAGATTACCGCCAACCGTTTCCTCCGAAATATGGTACGTGCCGTAGTGGGCACCCTCATAGATGTAGGCAGGGGCAAGATCACGATGGAGCAGTTTCTCGACATCCTGCACAACGGAAGCCGCAGTGATGCGGGCGAAAGCATGCCAGGCAACGCATTGTTCCTGGAAGACGTGGGGTACAACGAACTTTGAACTTTGAGATTTGAACTTTATGATTGGCAATAATCCTATAAGTTGCAAGACAAGCCATATCATAAAGTTCAAAGTAATCTCAAAGTTACAAAGTAAAGTAATCATAAAGTTCAATGGTCAAAGTTCAATGGTCAAAGTAAAAGTAATATGTGGTTAGTATTAGCATTTCTCTCAGCAGCGCTGCTGGGATTCTATGATGCCTTCAAGAAGAAGGCTCTTTCAGGTAACGCAGTGATTCCCGTGCTCTTTCTGAACACGCTTTTCTCATCGCTCATCTTCCTGCCGTTCATCATCTTGAGCTATACAGGAAATTCGCTGGATGGAACCATGTTCCATGTAGCTGAAGGCGGATGGGAAGTTCACAAGTATATCGTGCTCAAGAGTTTCATCGTATTGAGCAGTTGGATTTTCGGTTATTTCGGCATGAAGCATCTGCCGCTCACCATCGTGGGACCTATCAATGCCACCCGACCGGTAATGACACTCGTGGGTGCCTTGCTGGTTTACGGCGAGGTACTCAACCTCTACCAGTGGATTGGTGTCATTCTTGCCATCATCTCCTTTGCCATGCTTTCACGCAGCGGAAAGAAGGAGGGCATCGACTTCAAGCACAACAAGTGGATCTACTTCATCGTACTGGCTGCCGTGCTCGGTGCCGTGAGTGGTCTCTACGATAAGTATCTGATGGCTCCACCTGAGAATGGCGGTGTGGGATTGGATAGAATGATCGTGCAGAGCTGGTACAATATCTACCAGTGCTTCCTCATGGGAGCCATGCTCCTGATGATCTGGTGGCCAACAAAGAAGAACTCCACCCCATTCCATTGGCATTGGAGCATCATCTTCATCAGCATCTTCCTCTCGGCTGCCGACTTCGTATATTTCTATGCGCTCAGCCTGCCGGGTGCCATGATCAGTATCGTAAGCATGATCCGTCGTGGTTCGGTCATCGTCAGCTTCCTCTTCGGTGCAGCCATCTTCCACGAGAAGAACCTCAAGGCGAAGTTCGTAGATCTCCTCCTCGTCTTGCTAGGAATGCTCTTCCTCTATTTCGGAACGAAGTAAAAGTTCTATGCCAGCACGCCCTGAAAGGGCAGAAGCTCCTAGCCCAGGGCAACACCCTGGGTATAAGGTATATATAGGAAGTCGCCCTGAAAGGGCAAAAGCTTTGAAATTGAAAGCTTTTGCCCTTTCAGGCGACTTTACTTTTTGCCAACATTACCCAGGCGATGCCCTGGGCTAGGAGCTTTTGGGCTTTCAGCCCGACTTCGGCTGCCATAATCTAAACTTATGACACACCCTCATTCTATAGATTTATAGAAGACAATTTCCAGTCTTTTATTCCTTGGTTCGTTCGCGATATTCGCTAGGAACAATACCCAGTTCTTTCTTGAATACCTTGGAGAAGTACTTAGGGTCGCTGAATCCTACTTCGAAAGCGATGCTGGTAAGCGGATCATTGGTCTGCTGCAGCAATTCGCAGGCTCTCATGATTCGGATATGGCGCACGAAGTCGATTGGTGTCATACCTACAGCCTGCTTGATCTTGTTGTAGAGTACGCTTCGGCTCATACCGATGGCATCAGCGATGTCGTCTATCTTCAGGTCTGGACTGCCCATATTGTCGGTCACGTACTTCAGGATCCTACCCATGGTCTTGTCGTTGATCTGACTTTCCATGAATGCATAACTCTTCATTTTCGACTTTTTCTCTTCTGCCAGTCTTTCCTTTTCCTGGATGTCGAAATTCAGTTCACGGAGTGTCTTCCTTGGCTCAGTTGCTGGTTGGGAAATTTCTGCCGCTTCAGTATTTCCGGTATTTCCAGTATTTCCTGCCTTTCCAGTATATCCTACATTTCCGTTCTGCTTCATCATCTTGGCAATGTCGGTCTGCGTAGACTTGCGTTTATTGATGGCAGCCTCGATACGTCCCATCAGGTATGAGGTAGAGAATGGCTTTGTAAGATAGCCATCCACTCCCTGTTCGAATCCCTTCAACTGGTCTTCTACACTGGCTTTTGCCGAGAGGATGATGATAGGTATATGCGAGATGGTACGGTCTTGCTTGATTTCACGTATCATCGTGATACCATCCATCACAGGCATGGTTACATCGGTGAGGATAAAGTCTGGCATCTCTGTGCGAGCCTTATAGAGACCCACCTTGCCGTTTTCTGCCAGGAGCACATTGTACTTTTCTTCGAGTACGCTGTTGAGATATAGGCGCAGGTCGGAGTTGTCTTCCACAACAAGAATGGTGAGGTTCTTGCTTGGTTTGTTAGAGGCTGTACCCTTCTGTTTTTCCTCCTCTTCGTGCTTTGCCTTTTCTTTCTTCTTTTCTTCTTCCAACTCCTTCAGGTACTTGGATACGGTGGTATCGTCTATTTCGCCTTCAACTTTTTCCATCTCATTGCCTTCCTCATTGACGTTTTCGCTGAGTCCGCCGTTGACCAGGAAGTTGGCATTATCGTCGAATCTCAGTACCTTGTTGAGCATATTCAGCATTTCTCTTGAGTTCTTCAGGGCAATGACGAGCATTTCCCTACTGTTTCGGGTGATACCATGCTCGGTGTCCAGAACGTGTTTCAGTGGTCCGCCAATCAGGGTCAGCGGGGTGCGCAGCTTATGACTGGCATCGCTGAAGAAGTCGTTCTTCATCAGACTCATTTCGTGCTCCAGCTTTTCACGCTGCTTCCTGTTATAGGAGTAGAATATACTTGCCACTACCGCAGCGAGCAATAGCAGCAGGGTGAGTCTGCCCCATACACTTTCCCAGAAAGTAGGACGTACCTCGATAGGAAGTTCTGCAATGTACTTGCTCCATACACCATGGGAGTTGGTGGCTGATACCTTGAGAATATAGTCTCCCTGTGAGATTCGGTTGAAGCCGATAGTATTGCTGCTACCATTGTCAATCCATTTTCCTGGAGGAGTTTGTCCCTCCAGGCGATAGCGGTATTTCATCTGGTACTTACGTGAATAATCGAGCGAAGCGAAGCTGATGGTCAGGTTTCGCTTGTTGGCTGGAATCACGATCTTCTTGCTATGCAGGATAGGGATAGACTCGCTTTCGCCGGTAAAGTGCAGCGAAGTGAAGATGATATGAGCCTGGTATTGACTCTTCTTCAGGGTTGCTGGATTGAAGGTCAGCCATCCGAATGGGGTTCCTACGGAAATGTCGTTCGTGGCTGGATCGTGGGTAGGGCGAGCCCCGGTGAAGGAGATGTTGTAATCGAAGTCGTTCGGACCGAAGACGGTGGTCTTTCCTGTCTTCAGATTACATTTGTTGATACTCGACTCACGGATCACCCATAGGTTGCCCTCGTTATCTTCTATCATGCTTTGCACGATACCTTCATTATAGTTGATGTTCTTGAAATACTTTGTCTTCAAGTTGTCCTGCAGCAGTTTCTTGTTGATGATGCTTTCCAGAATTCCTCCTAACTGAGAGATGTAGGTCTTGCCATTGCTATGCTCTATGATAAAGTTGACATCGTTGGCTGCCAATGATGTGGTATCGTTGGGAATATAGCAGGTTTGATAGAACTTGATCTGTTGCGGATTCCTGAAGTTATCGCCGAATGTAATGAGACCGTCTGTGGTACCTACCAGAATTTCTCCTGTAGGGCTACAGAAAATGCGTCGTATATCGGCAAAACTATTCTTAGGCCATGGCAAGCCAAAGTTCCTGTTGTAGAAGAACAGACCTGTTTCGCCTTCTTGGGTAAGAGCCAGTCCGCCACCATGTGTGGCTACCCATATTCTTCCATAGCGGTCAGCTACCACATCATAAATGTCGTTGTGCGGTAACGATGCCTTGTTGGCTGGATTGTGTTCGTAATGGCTTACGCCTTCATGCGACCGGACATAAAGTCCGTCGCCTTGGGTTCCTATCCACATTCTGCCCCTTGTATCACTGAAGATTGAAAATACTGGATATGGACAGAATGGTACCTGGTTAGGTACAATCTGACCGCCTGGAGCCAGATAACCTACGGTTTGATACTTGCTGTCAGTTACTTGCACGACACCATTCGCATAACCGGTCCAATGGTATCCTTCTGGAGTATTGCAGAGTGCACGTACTTCTGCTTCACCATTCTCCAGTTTGTTTAAGCGATACGTATGGTTCTTGAAGGCTACCTGGGTAAGATCGTGGGTACCTGCTATCCAGAGGATTCCCTGATCGGAAAGGAAATGCTTTCCGATTTTAGGCACACGGTAGTTGCCCGAAGAGTTGCTCCTCAGGAGATAAGGTACCAGTTTGCCGGCTTTGCGGTCGAAGTAGCTGAAGGTTCCTCCATTCGGCACAATCCATAGAGTCTTGTTTTCATCTTGGGTGATGAAGAAACTGTCGGAGGTGGTGCGGTCCATAGGATCCTGTTGGTCGGCAAACAGCCATTGCTTGGTTGAAGTCTTTGGATTTACCAGGGTTACACCCATACCATCCGTAAACACCCATACCATTCCGAAATCATCCGTATAGATATTCTTCACCTCAGTCAGGGGCTGGCTTGGACTTTGTACATTGATGATTTCTGTCTTGAAGGTGCGTGGATTGTAGATAATCATTCCCAGGTTAGTAGCTATCAGGAGCTGATAGCCTGTGTTCTTGAGCTAATTGATGCGGGTTACTCCGGCTGGGAGTGGTATCATATTCAGCTTGTTGTTCTCATCGAATACGGCGAGTCGGCCATCTTCTGTTGCCAGGAAGACATTATCGCCCACTTCTCTTATCCATTTGAAGGGGATGGGAGTGCTGAATTGAGAGTGGTAGATGGTGGTTCCCTTGTCAGTGAGAATCCAATCGCGTTTTTTCTTATCTGCCCAGATATGCCATACGTTTCCGCTTCGGAGTCCGTCTTGTCCTACCTTGATGAGCTCTGGAATATTTCCCTCTCTCTGGAGTCCATTGATACGTATCAGATAATCGCCAGACTTGATAGTTACCCAGGTGTTATCATGTTTGATAGGGTAAATCTTATCTACTCGCAGGTCGATGTTATATAATTTATTGATGTTGTCACCTACGGGAACGAAAGTACACAATATGGTCTCATAGGCATAGAGGCGTCTGCTCGCAGTGATACACCACACGTTGTTTCTGGCTGTTGCATAGATGCCTATGAAGCGGTTGGTGGAAAGAAGGTCGATATCGTCTGCATCATCACGGAAGGTATGGAAGGAGTTTCCATCATAATAGGATATTCCGTTCCAGGTACTGAACCACATCAGGCGGTCGGGTGTCTGTGCTATGTCGGAAATCGTGTTGGCGGCAAGTCCGTCGATGATGGAGAATTTGCGAACATCGCAGTAGGGGGTTCCCATAACCTCAGTGAGGTTATGAGTATGAGGAGTATGCTATAAATGGCTCTCTTAATCATATTATCTGTTTCTGACATTCTGTTCGTCAGTCTTTGGTTGGTAAATATGCATAAATATTGTTGCAAAGATAGTGTATTTTTTTGAGAATGACAAGGTTTTATAGGGAAAAACTGTTATATAATAGGGATTTTCCCCTAGATTATTCCTCTTTTCCCTTTGCTAGGTGTAAAAATTGCCTTATCTTTGCACCATCATTCAAGGAACCAGATCTGTTAAGGGTCTGAGCTCTGTACGGATATTAACAATAAAATAAAAATCTTACGATATGAGAAAAATGAGACTTTTCGTGATGCTGATGGCGATAGCTGCGGTATCCTTTACGTTTACCAGTTGTGATGATGATCCTTGGGATGATGATTATTGGGATGATCCTTATGGATGGTACGATGATTACAACCATGGTGGCTGGGGATGGAACCAGGATTATTGGTATGAAGGTTCGCAAGGATCACATGATGACGATCTGGTCGATGAGGCGATGACCTTGGTTGGTGAGTGGTATGGTCAGGTGAAGTATTCCTATATCCAGGATGATGGTATGTCAAGAGGCTATGATGAGTTTTATGCCAATATGATATTCTATCAGAGCGGAAACCAGAGCGATGCCCTGAGTGGAAGTGGTGTGGAGATAGATGAGGTTCATGATAATCAGGGAAATGTTACCGATCAGCAGACCCTGAAATTCTCCTGGTATATCGATAACAATGGCGATATCTACCTGAAGTATGCCAGTGGTGCCACCTTCGTGTTGGATGCAGGTGCTAGCCAGTACGGTTTCCGTCTCGGTGTCGAGAAGGGCAATAATTATAAAACCTTCTATGGTTATATGATTGGTACCGGTAAGGTGAAGGGTGATATCATCTACTTCGATTTATCTGAGGTTTCTACTACCGGTTATGCCAAGAAGCTTACACGTTCAGCATCAGCTGCAACTTCATTCGGCAGTGGAGCAACTATGAAGCCAATGGCTGGCACGGTGAAGCAATTGAATAAGAGAAGATAGGTTTATAAAAAAGTGCATTCCTACGTATATGCAACTACGTTGGAATGCACTTTCTATCTTTCGATATTATATATCCTTATTAAAAAAGGTATATATATTACTTCTTCAACTTAGCGTAACGGCTCATGAAGCGGTCAACGCGACCAGCAGTATCAACGAGCTTGCTCTTACCTGTGTAGAATGGGTGAGAGGTGCTAGAGATTTCAATCTTAACAACTGGATAAGTCTCGCCCTCGAACTCTACAGTGTCGTTAGTCTTGCATGTTGACTGAGAGAGGAACATATCGCCGTTAGACATATCCTTAAATACTACAGGACGATAGTTCTCTGGATGAATACCTTTTTTCATTTTTCTTTTATTTATTATTAATTTGTTAAAAAATAGACGTTATGGGGACGCTTTCACATCATTTCATGTCCCTCTTCAGGGCATGCCCATTATAGCCTTTACCTAATTCAGGGTGCAAAGTTACTGCTTTTTCCTGAAATCACCAAATATTTCCCGGTGTTTTTTAGAAATATTGGGGATTTTGGTGTCTGTGTATATATAAATAAGGTGGAAAATGATCTTTTAGAGTGGTAAAAAGAGGACTGGATGTGTTAAAAATGAATGAAAACTCAAAATTTTATTCCCATTTATGATGATAATTGTAATTAATGCGGTATCTTTGCATATTAGTTTGAGAACATCAGATGATGTATCATATAGTTATAACTTTAAAGCGAGAAAAAGAATGAAAAGACAAATGCTATTATTGGCAGCCCTGCTCATGGTTGGCTTGGGTGCTTGGGCGCAGAAAGCGGAGCAGAAATTCAACCCTAAAAAGTTCCAGGTTTTTGCCGTTGGATTCTATAATCAGGAAAATCTCTTTGATACCTGTCATGATGCCGGCAAGAATGATTATGAGTATCTGCCTGCTAAGGGATGGAATAGCGAGAAATATACGAGTAAGTTGAAGAATATGTCTCGTGCTTGGCTGATATGGGTACGGATGTGCTGCCTGATGCTGGTTGCGCCTTCATCGGTCTTGCCGAGGTTGAGAATGCCAATGTACTGAAAGACCTTACTGCCCAGCCGCCTTTGAAGGCTCGCAATATGCAGTTCTGCCATATCGAAGGTCCGGATAAGCGAGGCATCGACTGTGCACTGCTTTATAATCCGGCTCTTTTTACCGTGAAGAATGTGAAGCTGGTTCCTTATGTGCAGGAGTTGGCAAAGGATTCAGCCTTTTATACCCGTGGCTTTCTTACGGTGAGAGGTGAGATGGCGGGGGATGATGTGGCGGTCATCGTTTGTCACTGGCCAAGTCGTTTCTCCGATTCCTTCTATCGCGAGAGTGGCGCCCGTCAGACCAAGGCTGTGAAAGATTCCCTGCTTCGCCTGAATCCAGAGATGAAGGTGTTTGTGATGGGAGATATGAACGATGATCCTACCAACAAGAGTATGCATGAGGTTCTCCGTGCCCAACCGGAAATATCAGAAGTAGGTGAGGGAGATATGTATAATCCTTGGTATAACATCCTGGCAAAGGAAGAAAAGGGAACCCTTTACTACAGAGGAAAATGGAATCTCTTCGATCAGATTGTGCTGACTCCTAATCTTCTGAACAAGGATGGAAAGAAGAAGGGCTATCGCAGTCTGAAGTACTGGAATCATCAGGTGTTCCGCAGAGATTATCTCATCCAGCAGGAGGGTCGCTATCAGGGTGCGCCGTTGCGTACCAAGGCTGGCGGTAAATGGCTGAATGGATATAGCGATCACTTGCCTGTAGTACTGTATCTGGTAAAAAAGAAGTAGAAATGTTAGAGTCTCATCCTTTTGAACCATGGTTGCCGGGCAATGCCAAGTTGCTGATGCTCGGAACCTTTCCGCCGGCAGAAAAGCGCTGGTGTATGCCCTGGTATTATCCTAATTTCCAGAATGATATGTGGCGAATCTTCGGCATCATCTACTTTGATGACAAGTTTCATTTCGTAGATGTGGAGCACAAGACTTATCGCCTGGATGCCATCAAGGAGTTCCTGATGCAGAAGGGGGTGGCTATCTATGATACTGCCCAGCAGGTGATCCGTACCAAGAATACGGCATCTGACAAAGACTTGCAGGTGGTTCAGCCTTCCGACCTGGACGGCATGCTCCGTTCCCTGCCTGATTGCACGGCGGTACTTACTGCCGGACAGCTGGCAACCAAAGTCTTCTCCGATCACTTCGGCATCAAGGAAAAACCGGAGATGGGAGGATTTGTGGAGTTTGAATTCGAAAACCGCAAGTTCCGTCTCTATCGTATGCCTAGCAGCAGTAGGGCTTATCCGATGGCTGTAGAGAAGAAGGCGGAATATTATCGGAAAATGTTTAATGATATATTGGAAAAATAAGAGATATGGCAGAAAATAAAGTAACAGTGATCGGTATCGCTGGTGGTACCGGATGCGGTAAGACTACCGTAGTCAAGAGATTGGTGGAAGCTTTGCCTCCTCATTTCGTGGCAGTTGTTCCTCTGGATTCTTATTATAATGATACGACGAATATGACGGAGGAGGAGCGTAGGGCGATCAACTTCGATCATCCAGATGCCTTTGATTGGAAGTTGCTTCATCAGCAGCTTGCCGACCTTCGTGCCGGTAAGGCAATCGAGCAGCCTACCTACAGTTATCTGAAGTGTAACCGCGAGAAGGAAACGATTCATGTAGAACCTAAGCCAGTGATAATCATAGAGGGAATCATGACTTTGGTGGATAAGGAATTACGTGATTTGATGGACTTGAAGGTGTTTGTGGATACAGATGCCGATGAGCGCCTGATCCGTAACATCCAGCGTGATACCATCGATCGTGGTCGTACGGTTTCCATGGTGGTAGATCGTTATCTGAAGGTGCTCAAGCCAATGCACGAACAGTTTATCGAACCAACCAAGCGCTATGCAGACATCATCATTCCTCAGGGAGGAGAGAATGCTACCGGTATTGGTATTCTCTGCAGATATGTAGAGGGATTGGTAGATTAAAACCATAAAAGCTTCTATCATTCGGATATGAATCCTATGATAGAAGCTTTTTTCGTATTATCTCTTTCGTATTATCTTTTTTGTATTTCCTGTGTCTTCTGCCATCTGCGTCGGTTGTTGGAAACCTTCAGGGCATTGACGGCTTCCACCACGCCATATACCAGCATTGCCCATCCGATAACGAGCAGTGGGGCAGAGGCAATGGAAGATGGCTTGAAGAGGGTGAACAGCCCCAACAGCAGCAGGAGTGTAGGCATCAGCCAATATACGATACCCACTCTGCCCATCTTGGCAGCAGATACCAGGTTCGCCATTTGGGTAAGGGCTCCCATAATCAGTATTGCCGAGAGGATGAACATCAGCCAGGCGATGAATACATTTGGCATCAGTGCCAGTATCAGACCAAAGATGAGTGAACCGAATCCTACAAGAGGAAAGTTAGGGCGCATACCTATGATTTGGTTGCCTTGTGCATCATAGAGATACTGTCCCTTCATTTTCTCTGCATTTCGCTTGGCACTCATATAACTGAGTAACGAGAATACGCCTGAGAGGAAAAACAATACACCGATGGCAATGGTAATCCAGGTGACTGTCTGTTCTCTGTATTGTATGAGTAGAGCACCCACAATGATGGCGCATAAGGCTCGAAATAATGAACTTTGTATTACTTTCATATCAATTGATTTAAATGTTGTGTTGCAATATTGCGTTTCCTTTTCCTGAAAAGTATTTCCTTTCTATTGCAAAAGTACGAAAGATTTTCGATACCACAAGTTTTTTCTCTCGCTTTTATATCATATTTAACGCAATTTATTCCTTCATTTCAATTATTATCAGTAATTTTGTAAGCAAAAATAAAATAGATGGTTGAATGACCATCTGATGATGATAAATATTCAATATGACAAAGCTATATTTAGTTCGACATGGTGAGACCATGGATAATGCCGCCCAGATTATGCAGGGGCAGACTCCAGGCAGACTGAATGACGTGGGCATTCAGCAGGCTGAAGAAGTGGCAAGGAAAATGGCAAATGATCACATCGATGTCTTCGTTTCGAGTGATCTTTATCGCAGTATGCAGACTTGTGCCATCATTGCCCGTCCCCATTTGGAGGCAGAAATGCACTTGAAGGGTAGTGGAGATGCTGCCGCATTCTTGACGGAAGATGATATTCTCCAGAAAATAGAGACGACTCCTTTAATCAGGGAACGTGACTGGGGAGATTTTACGGGTAAGTTCATTCCTTCTCTTCCCAAAGACCCGAAGGATTGGCCGGACAATGTCGAATCTCTGGAGCGGATGAAGTCGAGGGCGCAGAACTTCCTCACCTGGCTGAAGGTGGCATATCCTGACAAGACCATCCTGGCAGTAGGTCACGGTATCATCAACAAGGCGATTCAGAGTGTGTATTACAAACGCCCGATGAACCAGATAGAGAAAATGGCGAATGCCGAAGTGAGAGTTCTCATTCTGTAATGGAATCATAAAGAAATCAGGAAGATTTTGCTCCAGGCAAACGAATCATAAAGTTCAAAGTTCAAATATCAAAGTTCAAAGTATATGAAAATTGCTCTTATCACAGGTGCAACCAGCGGAATTGGCGAGGGTTGTGCGCGCCGCTTTGCAAGAGGTGGCTACGATTTGATCATTACGGGTAGAAACACCGGTAAACTGGAAATTCTCAAGAAAGAGTTGGAGGCAGAGGGGGTACAGGTCCTTGCTCTGGCTTTTGATGTGCGTAACCGTGAAGCGGCAAGAAAGGCTGTGGATTATATTCCGCAGGATTGGCGCAATATTGATGTGCTGATCAATAATGCAGGCTTGGCTCGTGGCCTGGAACCTGAGTATCAGGGTAGTTTCGAGGATTGGGATCAGATGATTGATACCAATATCAAGGGACTCCTCACCATGACTCGTCTGATTGTTCCTGGTATGGTGAGACGTAATCATGGACACATTATTAATATAGGTAGTGTGGCTGGTGATGCGGCTTACGCTGGTGGCAATGTATATTGTGCTACCAAGGCTGCCGTCAAGGCCATCACCGATGGCTTGCGTATTGATGTGGCTCATACCAAGGTGCGTGTTACCAATGTCAAGCCCGGCTTGGTGGAGACGAATTTCTCTAATGTCCGTTTCCATGGAGATAATCAGCGTGCTGCCAGTGTTTATCAGGGTATCGAACCTTTGAATGGGGATGATATTGCGGATGTGGCTTTCTATGCAGCCAGTGCTCCGGAGCATGTACAGATTGCAGAAGTCTTGGTTCTTGCTACCCATCAGGCTAACGGAACCGTTATCCATCGTGACTAATCTTTAAGTAAGTTCGTACGCCCTCAGGGCGTGCGGAACTTACTTATTATATAATGTGGCAGAGTCGGTTGATATCCGACTCGAAGGTTTCCCTGTTGAGCGACTTGGCTCTCATTCCCGACTTGTAATTGTAGATGGTCTGGGTAGAGTAGTATAGCAGGGTTGCTATTTCCTGGCTATCCGTTACGCCCAGTCTCATCAAGGCATAGATTCTTACTTCGGTTGTCAGCTCATTAGGAGATGGCAGCACGATATGGTGCTCTGGCTTGAGAAGCGTATTCAGTTCCTCAACGAAATTCGGATACAATTCCATAAAAGCCTTGTCGAAACGGATGTAGAACATTGACGATTCCTCTTCTGCCAGCTTGAAGCTGTTGATGCTCTTCAGCAAGTCTTCTGTCTGCTTGGCTTTTACCTTTCTGCTCACCAGTTTTCTGTAGTCATCCAACTTGCGGATATACAGGGCGCTGATATCCATGAAGAGGCTCATATAGGTTTCGCGTCGCTTGTTGGTATCCATCAGTCGCTGGTTGAGCTCTGCCAACTGCTTGTTCTGTGCCGCAATCTCCTTTCGGTTTTTCTTCAAACTGTTTTTCTGTTTGGTATTCACCACTGTAAGAATCAGGATGATGGTTAAGATGACGCAGGCACAGATGAGTCCAATCTCCATACGGGTACGGGAGCGTTCTGCAGCCTCCTGGTTGCTTGTAACAATCACTGGCAGGATGTTTGAAATCTCTATCATACGGAGACGGTTGTTGAAAAACTGGGCATCCTCCATGGAATGCTGGATATATCGGGTGGCACGCTTGCTGTTGTCTTTGTCTGTTTCATAGAGAAAATAGGAAAGTTTTTGGAGGGCTGCTGTCTCCTTGAGTTGGCAAATCCCATCAGACTCACTTGCCTCTACCAGATACTTCACATACAGATCATACTGTTCGAGGTCTCTGTAGTAACGGGCTATGCCGTATGCTGCCATAGGATGCAGTCGATCGTTTTTAGCCGTCATCTTTAAAGCTTTGAGATAACAGTCTAATACACTTCTGTGTGTAGGCGAGCTGAGAAAGATATACTCTCCTTTCATATACTGGTAAAAAGCCGACTTCTTTCCTTTTTCATTGAAGTTTTCAAGCAAAATATTCATATAATACTTCTTCTTGGCTTTGAAGTCGTTTGCAAATTCCGATTTGGCTGCGTAAGATTGCCAGTAATTGAACAGCCAGGCATAGGTAAAGTAGTAATACAGCTTCTGTTCGTAGGGCATTTGCTTAGGGTCGAGTGTCGCCAGAATGCCTTCCGCCTTGTCATAGAATCCTCCCACCGACAGCACGGATGCCCGGTGTATCTTAAAGCAAGTAATATAAAAGGTGTTATGGGTAGCTTCTGCCAGTTGGAGTCCTTTACTCACATAGGCACATGACGAGTCGTAGCGATAGTTACTATAGGCACGATAGAGACTGTCGAGGTAGCATAACCTTTCCTCGTCAGTGATTGCATCGCCTGCCTGTCGTCTCAGTCGTTTGAGCTCCTTCTCTTTCTGTTGCTGGTAGTAGCTGTCCATTTCGATAGCATGGTCAACCCGCTCCAATAGCTTTTCCATATCGGTCTTGCCATAGGAGAGAAGTGGTATCATGATGAATAGTAAAAGTATGTACTGCTTCATTTTCTATACTATTTTTATCCTTTTGTACTATTTTTGTTGTTTACGCTGCAAAGATATAGAAAAGATTTCTAATAAAAGCA
This sequence comes from Prevotella sp. AM34-19LB, assembly GCF_003468525.1. Lineage (NCBI taxonomy): Bacteria > Pseudomonadati > Bacteroidota > Bacteroidia > Bacteroidales > Prevotellaceae > Prevotella > Prevotella sp. AM34-19LB. Next base: position 49,115 of record NZ_QSIG01000002.1, read on the forward strand.
TTTACTTTGATAAAAATGCTTAAATGGGTTAAAATACTGATAATCAGTAGGTTATATACCTAGCAAATCTACATTTTATTTACTATACGCCTACTAGGGTGTACAGATAGCCAAAAAAGTACGTATCTTTGCAGCGGAATTCAAAAAAGCAGTAAAAATGACTTTGGTTTAAAAACCACTTCAAGTCTTCTAAAGTTTAAAGGTATATAAATATTCCTTTTGTTGATTTAGTATGTTGATTTAAATAACAGTATTAGTTTCTTAGGGGAAAGATTGATTGAAAAATAGGAAGCCTGCTTGATTGAATCTATTTGCTTTCAAAAAAGCAGCAATGCTTTACTATTATGTTTAGGAAAGACTCGTCGTTTTCTTGTGAAAGAAGGCGGCGGGCTTTTTGTTTTTATAGGGGTGTACTTCCTAAAAGTATAATTTATGTTACTATGAATCTTTTTGTCTTCATAAAAGTTGTGTAGCTCGGAATAATTCATTATCTTTGCCACATATTATATATATAATGTATTATCATTAACTAGTATCACAGCAAAATATGAATATATTAGTTACAGGCGCTAATGGTCAGCTCGGTCATGAAATGCAGATTTGCGCCAAAAACAGCAATCACAAGTTTGTCTTCACCGATGTGGCTGAAGGCTATGAGAAATTGGATATTACTAACCTCGACGCTATCCGCGAAAAGGTGAAGGAAAATGATATCCAGGTTATCGTTAACTGCGCTGCCTATACCAACGTGGATAAGGCGGAGAGCGATTTCGACCTCGCCAACCTGCTCAACAATACGGCAGCAGGCAACTTGGCTCAGGCGATGAAGGAAGTGGATGGAACCCTGATTCATGTGAGCACAGACTATGTGTTCCAGGGCGACAAGAACATCCCTTGCAAGGAAGACTGGGAAACCAATCCGCTCGGTGTCTATGGCAAGACCAAGCTCGCAGGAGAAAAGAGCATCGAGGCTACTGGCTGCAAGCACATCATCATCCGTACGGCATGGCTCTACTCGCAGTGGGGTAAGAACTTCGTGAAGACGATGCAGAACCTCACGGCAAGTCACGACACCCTGAAGGTGGTATTCGACCAGGTGGGTACTCCTACCTATGCCGGCGATCTGGCTGCTGTCATCTCTCACATCATTGAGACCAACCAGCTCGACAAGACTGGCATCTATCATTTCTCTAACGAGGGTGTATGTTCCTGGTTCGATTTTGCCAAGATCATCTGCGAGCTCAGCGGCAATACCTGCGATATCCAGCCTTGCTACAGCGAGGAGTTCCCAAGCCCAGTGAAGCGTCCTCACTTCTCAGTGCTCGATAAGAGCAAGCTGAAGCAGACCTTCGGTTTCAAGGTGCCATACTGGACAGACAGTTTGAAGAAATGTATCGCCGAATTGGCGGAAGCAAAATAATTATAATATAAAAAAGAATTGAAATGAAGAATATCATTATCACGGGCGGTGCTGGTTTCATCGGCTCACACGTAGTAAGACTTTTCGTGAACAAATATCCTGAGTATCACATCATCAACCTCGACAAGTTGACTTACGCAGGTAATCTGGCTAATCTCAAGGACATTGAGGACAAGCCTAACTATACTTTCGTTAAGGGTGATATCTGTGATTTCGACCTGATGCTGAAGCTGATGCAGGACTACAAGGTGGATGGCATCATCCATCTCGCTGCCGAGAGCCACGTAGATAGAAGTATCAAGGATCCATTCACTTTTGCTCAGACCAACGTGATGGGTACCCTGTCTCTGCTCCAGGCGGCAAAGATTTACTGGGAGAGTCTTCCTGAGGGATATGAGGGCAAGCGTTTCTACCACATCTCTACCGATGAGGTTTATGGTGCATTGCAGATGACTCATCCTGAGGGCATTCCTGCTCCTTTCACCACCAAGGCATCTAGCGATAAGAACCATGAGGCTTACGGCGAGGAGTTCTTCCTGGAGACTACCAAGTACAATCCTCACTCTCCATACTCTGCATCTAAGGCAAGCTCAGACCACTTCGTCCGTGCTTTCCACGATACATACGGTATGCCAACCATCGTGACCAACTGCTCTAACAACTATGGTCCATACCAGTTCCCTGAGAAGTTGATTCCGTTGTTCATCAACAACATCCGTCATCGCAAGCCATTGCCTGTATATGGTAAGGGTGAGAATGTGCGCGACTGGTTGTATGTAGTGGATCATGCCCGTGCCATCGATATGATTTTCCACAAGGGTAAGATTGCCGAGACTTACAACATCGGCGGTTTCAACGAGTGGAAGAACATCGATATCATCAAGGTGGTAATCAAGACCGTTGACCGTTTGCTCGGCAGAAAGGAAGGCGAGGATATGGATCTCATCACTTACGTAACTGACAGAAAGGGTCACGATATGCGTTATGCCATCGACTCTCGCAAGCTTCAGAAGGAACTCGGTTGGGAGCCATCACTCCAGTTTGAGGAGGGTATCGAGGAAACCGTGAAGTGGTATCTCGAGAATCAGGAATGGATGGACAACGTAACCTCTGGTGATTACCAGAAGTACTACGACAACATGTATTCTAACCGTTAATAGACACCCTGTAAGAGCAAAAGCTTTCACAATCCCAAGCTTTTGCTCTTGCGGGGCTTTTTTTGTTTTTCATCGATTAAAATCCCCTAAATATATTATTATTTCTTAATATTTCATTTTTTAGTACTTTGAAAACCCGAAAGTACGAAAAGTTTTTCTATCTTTGCAGCATCTAGAAAGATAAAAGTAATAGATATGAAAAAACAAGTAATTTTCGGCATAGCATTAGCGCTTGCTATTTTGTCATGCCTTCCTATGCAGGGACAGGAAAAAGTGGTTCCTCTGAAATATGGAAACATGGACCACTGGGTAATCAGAAATATCAAAGAGTCGGCTATCATTGGTGGTAATCAGAAAACCATTTATGCCGTAGGACCTAATATGACTATCCATGGCAATACTCCATATACCAATAAGGGTGGGTCTCCTTGGGGCTCATCCAATGTTCTTGCGCATGTTTCCGGCATTTACAAGACCAATAATTCGGTTTATCGCGACAGGCACGGCAGTGGCTATTGCGCCAAATTGGAGACTCATATAGAAAAGGTAAAGGTGTTGGGACTTATCAATATCAAGGTACTTGCAGCTGGTTCCCTTTTCCTGGGAGATGTTCGTGAACCGATCACCAGTACCAAGGATGGTCCAAAGGCTATCAACTGGGGTATTCCGTTTACGGCTCGTCCTAAGGCTTTGCGTTTCGATTACAAGACCTCCCTTCCTAATGTTGCCAACCGTATCAAACAGAATGGATTCAGTGGTGCCTCTACTGTGGCTGGAAGAGACCATGCCATCGTGGTGCTCTATCTTCAGAAGCGTCACGAGGATGCCAAGGGTAATATCACAGCCAAGCGAGTGGGTACGATGGTGGTACGATACGGCAAGAGTACGAATGGATGGGTGGAAGATGCAACCTATACCATCCACTATGGTGATATCCGTCACATGGCTGGCTACCATGCCGCAACGATGGGACTCCGTTCTACCGATTATGCCCGCAACAGCAAGGGTAAGAGTGTGCCCGTAAGAGAAGTGGGATGGGCTGCTGCCGATGAAACGCCTACTCATCTCATTCTCCAGTTCTCTTCTTCGGATGGCGGTGCCTATATCGGAACACCAGGCAACACCTTGTGGATAGATAATGTGGCATTGGTGTATTAATCATTTAAATATTGACTTTATGAAGCATATTCTAATCATACTTTTTGCGATGATGGCATTGAACAGCTATGCCTCGGAGCCAATTTCTTCAGATACTCTCTCTTCAGAGAAGGTGGATACAGCCCAGCAGGTCAAGAAATCGTGGATGACGCGATTCCTAGACTACTTCAATGATGCCAACAAGAACAAGCAGCATAAGCGGTTCGACTTCAGCGTAATCGGAGGTCCTCACTATGCTTCTGATACCAAGTTTGGTCTGGGAATGGTGGCTGCAGGACTTTACCGCACCGATCCTAACGATAGCATTTTGCCGCCTTCCAATGTATCGCTTTTCGGTGATGTCAGTTCGGTGGGCTTCTATATGTTGGGTGTTCGGGGCAATCATATAGCTCCTGCCGGTCGTTACCGCATTGATTATCATCTCTATTTCTATTCCTTCCCTTCCGATTTCTGGGGAATCGGTTACGAGATGGGCGATAACGATGACAACAAGAGTGATATGAAGCGTTGGCAGGCTCAGGCAGAAGCCAGTTTTCTGTTCAGGGTAGCCGATAACTTCTATGTGGGACCGATGGCAGCTTACGACTATGTGATAGGCAAGCAGATAGAGCGCCCGGAATTGCTGCAGGGGATGGATAAGCATACCTGGAATGTAGGAGTGGGTGTATCTTTGGTTTATGACAACCGAGATAATCTTACCAATCCGCACCGGGGTATCTATCTGAATCTCAAGCAGATGTTCCGGCCAGAATTTATGGGTAATGATTATGCCTTTAGTACGACTCATTTCCGTTTTGATGCCTATCAGCGACTGGGCAAGGGAACGATTCTTGCCGAGGATTTCGGAGCCAATCTCAATTTCGGCAATCCTTCATGGGGTATGATGGCGGAACTGGGAGGTACCAGTTCGATGCGTGGCTATTACGAGGGCCGCTATCGCGACAAGCATTCCCTGGAGGCTACCGTGGAGTTGCGCCAGCATGTCTGGAAGCGAAATGGTATTGTGGTCTGGGCTGGAGCAGGTACAGTTTTCCCTAAGTTCTCTGCGTTGCGAAGCAGACAGATTCTGCCGAATGCGGGAGTAGGCTATCGCTGGGAGTTCAAGAAGAATGTGAATGTACGATTGGATTATGGATTTGGAAAGTCTGGACAGTCTGGCTTCCTCTTCAATATCAACGAGGCATTTTGATGAGACTTTTTCATTATATAATAAGGTGTAGTCTATGAATCATTCTATATGTAATACTATATATAATAAGGTGTCTTCAGGTACCTTCCTTTACTGGTATGCGGTGGTGGCATTGCTGCTGCCCAACATCGCCCTGTGCTTTACCGAAAGATTGTCTTTCTGGGCGGGCGCAGCCAATGTGCTGTTGCCTCTGGCACTGTATATGTTGTTCTTTTCCGTAGCCAGATGTCCGGGCAAGATGGTATGGTGGGCATTTCTCTTTGTCTTTTTCGCAGCCTTCCAGCTGGTGTTGCTCTATCTCTTCGGTACAGGAGTGATAGCGGTGGATATGTTCCTGAATCTCGTGACTACCAATCCAGGAGAGGTGATGGAACTGCTGGACAATCTGGTACCTGCCGTGGTAGGTGTTTTTGTGATTTATCTTCCCTTGCTCATTCTGGCTGTCATCCATATCAGGAAGAAGCGTCAGTTATCAGTCTCTTTTCAGCATCACGTTCGAAAATGGGTGATGGAGGTGGGGGCTATCGGCCTCTTCTGTCTGCTGGCATGCTATGTGGTGGTGGATGATTACCGGATGCGCAATCAGCTCTATCCTGTCAACGTCTGCTACAATCTCTATCTGGCTTTCGAGCGCAATGCGGCATCGGAGAATTACAGGGAGGCAAGCCGTAACTTCCGGTTTGATGCCCGGAGCGAGCACGATGTGGAAACTCCTGAGGTGTATGTGATGGTAGTGGGAGAGACGGCACGTGCCCATAACTTCAGTCTCTATGGTTATCCTCGAAATACCAATCCTCTGCTTTCCAAAACGCAGGGTATTATGGCTTTCCCTGATGCAACCACGCAAAGCAACACCACCCACAAGAGTGTACCGATGCTTCTGTCGGCTGCTTCGGCAGAGGATTTCCCACGGCTCTTTCATGAGAAAGGCATTCTGGCAGCCTTCAGGGAAGCCGGATTTCATACCGTGTTTATCAGCAACCAGTTGCCCAATCATTCGTTTATCGATTTTCTGGGAGAACAGGCTGATGAGCATTATTTCCTGAAGAAAGAGGATGCTTTGCAAGGTAATCATTATGATGAGGATTTGTTGCAGAAACTGGATGAGATATTGCCCAAGGCTGATGCTTCCTCGTCTGCCCATTACCGTTATCGCAAGCTCTTCGTCGTTCTTCATACCTATGGTTCTCACTTCAATTATCAGGAGCGTTATCCCCGTAGTTTCGCTTATTTCAAGCCCGATAGCAGGAGTGAGGCAAAGTCGGAGAATCGGCGTGACCTCCTGAATGCCTATGATAATACCATCCGATATACCGATTATATCCTGCATAGTATCATTGAACGCCTGCAGAAATGGGAGGGGATACAGACTAAGACGGATGGGGTATATGGTCAGCCTATCTCAGCGATGCTCTATACCAGCGATCATGGAGAGAATATTTTCGATGATGAGCGCTGCCTCTTCCTTCATGCTGCCCCGAGGCTTCGGATTACGAACTGCATGTGCCTTTCATCATCTGGACTTCTGAAGGCTTCAGTAAACAATATCCGGATATATTGAAGGCATTGGGAGAAAATCGGTCAAAACAGGTACAGAGTAGTCTTTCGGCTTTTCATACCATGTTGGGCATCGGTGGCATTCAGACCCATTATCGTCAGGATGAATACTCGGTGGCAAGTGATAAATATCATCCGGTAAAGTTGCTCTATCTCGATGATCATGATGAGGCAATACCGCAGGAAGATGCCAAGTTTTTGCGTTAAATTCTAAGCCAAAAGGCTTTCTTACAGCAAAATACATGAAAAGAGTTTTCGTAAATATCAATTATTTGCGAAAACTCTTTGTCGTATCTATAATTTGCTGTATCTTTGCACTCGGATTTAGATAATAATAAAAATACAGTTGTTATGGAACCAACTCGAAAAATCGAAAAGGTGAGCATGCGCAACCTCCACATGGAGGATTATGACCAGCTCGCCAAGTCGTTTAAGCGTATTTACGCTGACTCAGATGTATTCTGGACAAAAGAACAGATTAAGAAACTCATTACTATCTTCCCTGAGGGACAGGTGGTTATCATCGTGGATGATAAGATTGTGGGCTGTGCCCTCTCTATCATCGTCAACTATAATATGGTGAAAGGCGACCATACCTATGCTCAGGTGACAGGTAATGAAACCTTCAATACCCACGATCCTAATGGAAACATCCTTTACGGCATCGAGGTGTTTATCCACCCAGACTATCGTGGCCTGCGATTGGCTCGCCGTATGTATGAGTATCGCAAGGAACTCTGCGAGAAGCTCAACCTGAAGGCGATCATGTTTGGTGGTCGTATTCCAAACTATCATAAGTATGCCGACAAGATGCGCCCTAAGGAGTACATCGAGCACGTAAGAAACCGTGAGATTTACGACCCGGTTCTTACCTTCCAGCTTTCAAACGACTTCCACGTTCGCCGTGTCATCCGTAACTATCTTCCTAGTGATGAGGAAAGCGAACACTGCGCCACCCTGCTGCAGTGGGATAATATCTACTATCAGCCACCTACGGATTCTTATGTAGATAGAAAGCCAACCGTGCGAATCGGTCTGGTACAGTGGCAGATGCGTCCATACGCTTCGGTGGACGACCTCTTTGAGCAGGTAGAGTTCTTCGTGGATTCCGTGAGCGATTACAAGAGCGATTTCATCCTCTTCCCAGAGTATTTCAATGCACCATTGATGGCGAGATTCAACGATTTGGGTGAGGCACAGAGCATCCGCAAGATGGCTCAATATACCGATGAGATCCGTGACCGATTCCGCGAGTTGGCCATCAGTTACAACATCAACATCATCACGGGTAGTATGCCTTATCTCAAGGATGATTCCCTCTACAATGTCGGTTTCCTTTGCCGTAGAGATGGTAGCGTGGATATGTACGAGAAGATTCACGTAACTCCTGATGAGCAGAAGTGCTGGGGCTTGAGCGGCGGTAGCCATATCCAGACCTTTGATACTGATTGTGGTAAGATTGGTATCGTAATCTGCTATGATGTGGAGTTCCCTGAACTTTCCCGTCTGATGGCAGAGGATGGTATGCAGATTCTCTTCGTTCCATTCATGACCGATACGCAGAATGCCTACTCTAGAGTGAGAGTCTGTGCCCAGGCGCGTGCCATTGAGAATGAATGCTATGTAGCCATTGCAGGTAGTGTGGGTAACCTGCCACGTGTTCACAATATGGATATCCAGTATGCCCAGAGTGCCGTATTCACTCCTTGCGACTTCGCCTTCCCTAACGATGGCAAGCGTTCGGAGGCAACACCTAATACCGAGATGATTCTCGTATCAGATGTTGACTTGAATCTCTTGAATGAGCTTCATACCTACGGTGCCGTTCGAAATCTTCGTGACCGTCGCAAAGACTTGTACGACTTGAAACAGAAAAAGTAAGTTAAGTGAAGAGTGAAGAACGAAGAGTGAAGATTCAATTGTATTGATATATAGATATAAAGAATGTATAAGATAGACATCTCGGAGCGCACGCTCCACTTCAAGCAGCCGGCAGGCACGTCTCGTGGCGTATATACCACGAGACACAGTTATTATCTCACCCTAACATCGGATGAATTGCCGGGAGTAGAGGGAGTGGGTGAGTGTGCTACGCTCCCTGATCTCAGTTGCGATGCCAAACCGGAATATGCTGTCACCCTTCGACAGGTATGTCAGATGGTGGAGCAGATGGGACGCATCCCATACGATATGATTCGTGCCTATCCTAGCATCACCTTCGGCTTGGAAACCGCCTTTGCCTCGTTCTTCGATGCAGCAAAGAAGCAGAACTTAAGTGTCTCTGTTCCTGCAGGAATGGAGAACCTGATAGATCTCTTCGACTCTCCTTTCGGAAAAGGAGAAGAGGGTATCACCATCAACGGACTGGTGTGGATGGGTACTTATGAGGAGATGCTGGCACGACTGGAGGAGAAGCTCCAGGCGGGTTTCCATTGCGTGAAACTGAAGATTGGTGCCATCGATTTCTTTAAGGAACTCGACCTCATCAAGCGCATTCGTGATGTCTATACCCAGGAACAGGTGGAGTTGCGAGTGGATGCCAATGGTGGTTTTCTGCCAGAGAATGCCATGAGCCAGTTGGAGGCTTTGGCTAAGTATGATATCCATTCCATCGAGCAGCCTATCAAGCAGCATCAGTGGCCAAAGATGGCTCAGCTCTGTAGAGAAACTCCGCTTCCTATCGCCCTGGATGAGGAGTTGATTGGTGTGAATGTCAGAAGTATGAAGGAGGCATTGCTCGATACCATTCGTCCACAGTATATCATCCTGAAGCCTTCGCTCCATGGTGGTATCTATGGTTGCAACGAGTGGATCCAGTTGGCCAGCCAGCGTGGTATTGGCAGTTGGATTACCTCGGCATTGGAGAGTAACATCGGGCTGAATGCCATCGCACATTATGCAGCCAAGGTATATGGTCCGAATGTAGAGATGCCTCAGGGCTTAGGCACCGGTCAGCTCTTTACTGATAATATCCCAATGCCATTGGAAATCCGGGGTGATAAACTCTTTGTTGTAAAATGACTTTGGTAGGATTTTCGTAATAACTTTTAAAGAATTCTCGTAATGACTTTAGAAGATTTCTTTTCTGAATGGAATAACGATAGCGACCGGGTGCTGGTGCATACCAGTGGCTCCACGGGAAAGCCCAAGCCGATGATGGTGGAGAAGAAGCGAATGCTCAACTCCGCCCGCATTACTTGTGATTTCCTGGGATTGAAGCCTGGTGATAGCGCTTTGCTCTGTATGTCGCTTGATTATATCGCAGGTAAGATGGTGGTGGTGCGCAGTATTGAGCGCCATCTCCATCTTATTTCTGTTTCTCCTAGTGGTCATCCGCTGAAGAATATAGATTTGAAAGATGTAAATGGAAAAGATGTAAATGGGGAAATCACTTTTGCCGCTATGGTTCCGATGCAGGTGTATAACACTCTGCAGGTTCCTGAGGAGCGTGAGCGACTCACTCATATCCGCCATCTGATTATCGGAGGTGGAGCCATCGATGCATCCTTGGAAAAAGAACTCCAGGCTCTTCCTGGCAATATCGCTATCTGGAGTACCTACGGCATGACCGAAACCTTATCTCATATCGCCTTGCGAAGAATCAATGGCGCTGAGGCTAGCGAATGGTATCAGCCTTTTGATAGCGTGAAAATCAGTCAGACCGAAGAAGGCTGTCTCGTCATCGATGCCCCTCTGGTCTGTTCCGAAACCCTGGTAACGAATGATATTGTGGAAATAGAATCCTATATATATAATAAGGTGGAAAAACTTCGTTTCCGAATCAAAGGCAGAAAGGATAATGTTATCTGCAGCGGTGGTATCAAGATTCAGATAGAAGAAGTGGAGGCTCTCTTGAAGCCTCATCTTGAAAAGCCTTTCATGCTTGCCAAGAAGAAAGATGAAAAGTTTGGAGAAATCGCCGTTCTCTTGTCAGAGGATAAAGGGATAAAAAAAGTAGAGGCGACTATCCGCCGCCTCTTATCTGATCATAAATACTGGATTCCAAGGGAATTCCTTCATGTAGATCATCTTCCGCTTACCGAAACCGGAAAGCCGAAGCGATCTATCCTTCTCTGAAGAAGTCGAGTGCTTCCTTGATTTCTTCTGTAGTGGCGGTCTGGTTGATGCGGATGTCTCCGATGGCTCCCAGCATGGTGAAGTTGATGATGCCATTCTGGTTCTTCTTGTCGTGCTGCATCAGCTCTATCAGCTCGTCGTAGTCATCGCAGGTGATATTCAGCGTACCGTAGTTCTCCTTGATGAAGGTCACGGTCTGGCGCATCTTCTCTGTTGGGAATCCTGTCTTTACCACACTGAGATAAAGCTCAGGGATGAGACCGAATGCCACGGCATAACCATGAAGGATTGGCTTGCGCTTCAGCGCCCAGCTCTCGAAGGCATGACCGAATGTATGTCCCAGGTTCAGAGCCTTGCGGATGCCCTTCTCATGAGGATCCTGCTCTACGATGCGCTCCTTTACCTTCACGCTGTCGCCCACCATGCGCTGCAACTGCTTCAGGTCTGGGTTGGCAAGGTCGAAGCTTACCAGCTCTTCCCACATCGCTTCGGTAGAAATCAAGCCGTGCTTCAGCATTTCGGCATAGCCCGAACAGATATTCTCGGCATCCAGGGTCTTCAGGAACTCGGTATCGAGAATCACGAACTTCGAGTCGTTGAAAACACCCACCTCATTCTTCAAACCTCCGAAGTTGATGCCGGTCTTTCCACCCACAGAGGCATCTACCATCGCCAGCAGGGTAGTAGGAATATTGATGAAGTTGATGCCACGCTTGAAGGTGCTGGCTGCAAAACCGCCTAGGTCGGTTACCATACCGCCTCCGAGGTTGATCATGCAAGAGTGACGTGAAGCGCCACCATCCTGCAGGCCCTTCCATACCATCATCAGGCTTTCGATGTCCTTATGACTGTCGCTAGCCGGAATCGTGATCATCTTAGCTTCCTTCATGCAGTAGAATTTCTGCAAAACCGGAAGGCACATTTCCTGTGTGGTAGTATCTGTAAGCACAAACAACTTGTCGTGCTCGCATTCTGAGAGAGCGCTTACCAGTTCGTTCTCCAGATGGGTTGATATGATTACTCTCTGATCCATAACATATATACTTTTAAAAGAAACTGACTTTCAGAGTCACCTTTTGTAGGTAACTCATTGTAAATTCGCTTGCAAAGGTACGTTAAATCAGAGACAAAACAAAATAAAAAGCACTTTTTTATCTATAAAAGTTTAAACCTTGATATATTTTATGCGTCAAAAGAAGCAGAATGCCCCAAAAAGAGCAGCTGTTTTTTACAATTGCGCTTTTATTGGGTCTAATCATGTAAGTAAGTCAAAAATATAAGTAAGAAATAATAATAACGTCTATAATTAATGAAAAGATCTATTCTGATGATGCTTCTGGTGTTCGTAACCATGGCATCTTTTGCTCAGGATCGCTTGATTACCGGTGTGATTACCGACCGTGATACCAAGGATCCCGTAGAACAGGTAACGATTCAGTTACTCAAGACCGACAGTACCTATGTGTCGGGTGCTCTCAGCAATGAGCAGGGCCTCTTTCATATCAAGGCTCCTGCCAATGGCAAGTATTTACTTAAAATGTCGAGTGTAGGTTACAAGACTACCGTAAAGCGTATCGAGATTTCTGATGACAAGGATCTGGCGATGGGCAAGGTGGTGATGGGTGCCGAGGCGATTATGCTGAAAGGTGCCGTGGTAACCGCCATGGCTCAGAAGGTGAGCCTGAAGGAGGATACCTCGTCTATAATTCGGCAGCCTACCGTACACCGGAAGGTTCGGTGGTAGAGGAACTTGTCAAGCGTCTGCCCGGTGCAGAGGTTAGCGACGACGGTACCATCAAGATCAATGGTAAGGAAGTGAAGAAGATTCTCGTGGATGGCAAGGAGTTTATGACGGGTGATACCAAGACTGCCCTGAAAAACCTGCCTACCAGCATCATCGACAAGATCAAGGCGTACGATGAAAAGAGTGATCTCTCTAAGGTAACCGGTATCGATGATGGCGAGGAACAGACCGTGCTCGACTTCGGTGTGAAGAAGGGTATGAACAAGGGTTTGATTTCCAACATCGACCTGGGTGTAGGTAACAAGAGCCGCTACAATATGCGTGGTATGGGTGGTTACTTCAATGATAACAACCGATTCATGCTTTTTGCCAATGCCAATAATACCAGCGACCGAGGATTCGGTGGCGGTGGACCGGGTCGTGGCTTTGGTGGTGCGAATGGTTTGAATGCCAGCAAAATGATTGGAGCCAACTATAACTATGAGTTGAAGAACAAGTTCAAGTTCAATACCTCTCTTCGCTGGAATCACAGCGATGGCGATGTATGGAGCAGACGTTCCAGCGAGAACTTCATGGGTAGCAGCAGCTCTTTCAGCAATAGCCTGAGCCAGAATTTCTCCCGCAGCAACAGTTGGAATGGTAACATCCGATTGGAGTGGATGCCTGATTCCATGACCAATATCCTCTTCCGTCCTTCCATCTCCTGGAGTACCAGTGACGGATTGAGTGGCAGCCATTCGGCTTCCTATAACAAGGATCCTTATACCATCACCTCGAAAGACCCTCTTTCTGAGGAAGGTATCGATGAGTTGGAAAAGGCGGAGGCTATGGTGAACAGCCAGTTGACCAATGGCATCACCTATTCTGATAATAACAATATCAACGGTATGTTGCAGATCAACCGAAAGTTGGACAACAAGGGACGCAATATCACCCTCCGTGTGAATGCCAAATATACTGATAAAGACAGCAAGAGCATCTCGCTCAACAATGCCAAGCTCTATCTCGTACAGACAGCGGAGGGTAAGGATTCTACTTATCAGACCAACCGCTATAACCTGACTCCTTCGAAGAATTACAGTTATGCGGGACAGTTGACCTATAGTGAGCCACTCTGGAAGGCAACCTTCCTGCAGTTCAGCTATAAGTTTACTTACAGCTACTCCAAGAGCGACCGCAGCACCTACGATTTCAGCAAGTATGCGATGAGTGGTAATCAGGAGTACTGTGGTTGGGACAGCTATCTGAATCCGTTTGCCGGTCATCTCGAAGATTACAGGGATGATGAGTTGAGCCGTTTCTCTGAGTATCGCAATTACAATCACGATATCCAGGTGATGATGCGATTCATCCGTCAGAAGTACAACCTGAACTTCGGTGTGATGGTTCAGCCACAGCAGTCGAAGTATATCCAGGATTATCAGGGCGTGCATGTAGATACGGTTCGCAATGTGGTGAATGTGAGTCCAACCCTCGATTTCCGCTACCGCTTCTCAAAGATGAGCAACCTGCGTGTGAACTATCGTGGTACTACCTCGCAGCCAAGCATCTCTCAGTTGCTTGACATCACAGATAACAGCGACCCGCTGAACATCTCGATGGGTAACCCTGGCTTGAAGCCTTCGTTCACCCAGAACTTCCGATTGTTCTACAACAACTTCGTGCAGAACCACAACAAGGGTATCATGACTTTCATCAACTTCTCTACCACCAACAACAGCATCAGCAACAAGGTGACCTATGATGAGACGACTGGTGGAAGAATTACCCGTCCGGAGAATATCAATGGTAACTGGAATGTGATGGGAGCCTTCATGTTCAACTGCTCTATCGACAGTGCAGGAGTCTGGAACCTGAATACCGATACCAATTTGGGTTACAACAACTACGTGAGCTATCTGAGTCTCGACAAGCAGTCAGATTCCCAGAAGAATACCACCCGAAGCACCACTTGGAGAGAGCGCCTCTCTTTCAGCTATCGCAACGACTGGTTGGAGCTCTCGCTCGACGGAACATTGAATTATAACCATGCCAAGAACAAGTTGCAGCCAAACAGCAACCTTGATACCTGGCAGTTCTCTTATGGACCAAGCATGACGCTTACAGCTCCTTGGGGAACCAGCTTGAACTCAAGCCTCTCTATCAGCAGTCGCCGTGGATATAACGATAGCAGCATGAACACCGATGAGTTTGTATGGAATGCCCAGCTCTCTCAGGGTTTCCTGAAGGGCAAGCCGCTGACCGTGATGCTTCAGTTCTACGATATCCTTCGTCAGCAGAGTACCTTCTCTCGTGCCATCTCGGCTACATCCCGTACAGATACCGAGTATAATGCCGTCAACAGCTATGCGATGCTTCATGTGGTATATCGCTTGAATCTCTTCGGAGGCAAGCAGGCACGTCCTGGTGGTCCTGATGGAGGACCTGGTGGTCGTCCTGACTTCCGTGGTCGTCCATTCAATGGTGGTCGTCCTGGAGGTGGTCCTGGTAGAATGTTCTAACGGAATGTTTGGATAAAGATAGATTTTCAGGGTAAAATTCAAATAGGTATGACAAAAGAAATCCCCGCTCTTCTTGATGAGGAGCGGGGATTATTCTTTCTATGTTAAATAGCGAGGGGAATCGCTATTTTCATTTCCCTGATTAGAGAGTGAACTTGTAACCTACAGTAATCTGGATTACGTTGTTGTAGTGATCCCAGTTGTCAGCAACCTTAGTTACACCGATGTTGTAACGAGCATCGAATACAATACCCTGGTACTCATAAGAGAGACCTACAGGGATAGAGAGATCTACAGTCTTAACGCCTTCTGCATCATCCTTGTTTACCAGGAAGCCTGGCTGCAAACCTGCCTTGAGAGCAAGACCAGCTACAGGATAATAGTTCAATGTGATAGGTACATTGATATAGCCTGGGTTCCATTTACCACCTTCAAAAGTCATACCTGCAACTTTTACATCCTTGGCCTTGAAGCCCTGTACAGAATAGAGAGCACCTACAGCAACACCTAAGTTACTTGATGCCTGATACTGCAACTCAGCACCAGCTGCGAAACCAGCCTTCCAGTCGTTATCACCGATTGTAGCAACGTTCAAACCTACCTTAGGCTGGAGAGTTGTTGTACCTGCAGCCTGCTGTGCGAAAGCACCTACTGAAGACAGCACCATAGCTGCCATTACAAATAATTTTTTCATAATCTCTAAATTATAAAATTAATAGTATGTTAATACTCACGATTGAGTAAGTTGGTAATCAGCTTATACTCTGAAACTGATTGCAAAGATATAGGTTTTCTCTATTCGCTCCAAACTTTTTAAGCTTTATTTGCCATCATATTACAAAATGTAGCATACTTGTTCCCATATCGTATGTTTTTAGAAAAAATCTCCCCTTTTTCTTGCATTGTATCATAAAAAGTTGTATCTTTGCAGAGATAAAAGTATAGCGTATGGGACTAGAATTTGGAAAATGGTTAATGGACGTTGCCAAATATATACTGACGGCGCTCTTGCTTGCGACTTTCCTGGGGGATATGAATTCCGCAGCTACTATTATAGCCTCTATAGTTTTGATGTTAGGAATGCTTGGCATCGGATTGTGGCTGGTTAAGAAATCAAGTAATAATAATAAAAAGAAAGGAAAATAAATATGGATGCTCATGAACTTAATACTTGGCTTATATTAGGAACCCTTTTCTTACTTTGTTTGGTAGGATTAGGAATAGGTATCTATGATACAAAGAAGCAAAAGAAAGAAAAAAGCCTTTCGGCTTAAAGGAAGATAATTATGACTACACAAGAGATTAATTTTGCGATTATTTGTGGAGCACTGGTTTTGATATGTCTTTTTGCTGTAGGATTGATGATTTATGAAAAGAATCAGCAGAAGAAAAGTGCTCAGTGGGAGTAACGAAAACTCCCCTACACATCAAAAAGTGTGTAGGGGGAGTTTTTGTTTATTCTTCTTCTTCGTCCCAGTCTTCTTCATCGAATCCAAACATGGCTGGATCAACGAAGGCATCCAGGGCACGGCGTTCTTTCTTGGTTGGGCGACCAGTGCCTCTTGCTCTATCTACGAATCCGCTGATGCGACTCATCTCCAGCAGTTCATACTGCTTAGGATCGGTCACGTTCTTATAGACTCCGAAGAGCATTTTGGCTCCTACACGCTGCTCTATGCAGTCGAGCACCTCGAAAGAGTAGGTGATAGGGCTTTCTTCACGCTCACCACGTCGCCACGTTTAATGATGAAGGAGGGTTTACGGGTTACGCCACCTACTGTTACTCTGCCGTTCTTGCAGGCATCGGCAGCAATGCTGCGAGTCTTGTAAATGCGGGCTGCCCAAAGCCACTTGTCTATTCTAGCTGATTCTTTCATTATTATTTTTTCCCTAGCTTGTTGTACTGGTTCATGGTGATATCGATACCAGCCAATACGAAGCTCTTGATGATCTCTACACCCAGGTCGATGGCAGGCTGAAGCTGCTTCATGTCTTCCTCTGTGTATTTACCCAGCACCCAGTCTATCTGTCCGCCACGAGGATAATCGTTGCCGATACCCATACGGAGTCGGGCATAGTTCTGACCGATAAGCTGCTGGATATGTCCTAAGCCGTTGTGACCACCATTGCTTCCGTTAGCCTTCAGGCGGAAAGCGCCGAGAGGCAGGGCGAGTTCATCGCTGATCACCAGAAGTCGGCTCTGGTCAATCTTTTCCTGATTCAGCCAATATCTCACTGCATTACCACTCAGGTTCATGAAGGTGGTAGGCTTCAGCAGGATAATCTTTCTTCCCTTGAGCGTAGTCTGGGCAATGTATCCGTATCGCTTATCCTCAAAATGAATATTGGACGCTTTAGCAAAAGCGTCCAATACCATAAATCCAGTGTTGTGCCTGGTATCAGCGTATTCGTCGCCAGGGTTACCAAGCCCACAAATCAAATATTTATCCAATGTTTGATAATGCTTTACTCAGGTTCGTAAAATCTTTGATGACTTAACGTTGATTAAGCCTCCTCAGCAGCAGCCTGTGCAGCGAGCTGAGCGTTACGTGTCATCTTGATAGAGCAAACTACAACAGCCTTGCTTGTAGCCAACTCGAGACCCTCGAATGAGAGGTCACCTACCTTGATGCTCTTACCAATCTTCAACTCTGTAACATCTACATCGAGGTGCTCAGGAATTACCTGGTAAGGAGCTGTAACGTTGATCTTACGGATAGAGAGGTTCATACGACCACCATCACGTACACCCTGTGCAAGACCTACCAACTTCACTGGGATACCGATAGTGATAGGCTTCTGGTCGTTCACCTCGTAGAAGTCAACGTGCAGAGGAGCGTCTGTTGTTGGGTGGAACTGGATTTCCTTCATGATAGCTGTGTGGCTCTCACCATCGATGATGAGGTTGATAACATATACATGAGGAGTGTAGATAATCTTACGCAACTCAGTGAATGGAACTGCGAAAGACAAAGCCTCAGGAGCACCGTTTGCATCTTTCTTCTCACCATAAAGGTTACATGGGATGAAACCTTCCTTACGCAATGACTTAGAAGCTTTCTTGCCAAGGTCTGTACGCTTCTGACCTGTTACATTAATCTCTTTCATTTGTGTTACTCTAAATTAAGTTGTTAAAAAAATAATTTTGCCTTAACTCGCCATCACACGGATTAGCTTTGTTTGAAGCATGCCTCGCGAGTATTTCTCGTAAAGCGGGTGCAAAATTACTACTTTTATTTGGAATATGCAAATTTCTGGGCGATATTTTCTCCAAAATGCCCGTTAAATATCTAAAACTCATCTCCTAACCTTAAAAAAATAGAAATTATTGCCCCTTTTCTTGCATATTATATATTAAATATGTAAATTTGCACTGTTTTAGGTAATTATATAAATAAATCTTTTAAATTATTAGAGAATGATTAATAGGGATTTGATAAGACGTAAGATTGTGCAGTTAACCTACGCATACTATCAGAACAGCAATCATAATATTGATAATGCTGAAAAGGAGCTGTTGTTTGCTCTTTCTAAGTCGTATGACTTGTACAACTATATGTTGCAACTCATTGTAGCTCTCACCCAGGAGGCACAGAAGCGCTATGAGGTAGAGGTGGCTCGTGCTCAGCGTGAGGGTGCTCCAGAGCCTTCTTCAAGATTCGCATACAACAGATTCGCTTTGCAGTTGGAAGAGAATAAGATGCTCGCCGACTGGGCTGATGTGAAGAAGTCTTCTTGGGAAGAGAATATCGAAACTGCTCGCAAGATTTATACTGCCATCGTCTCCAGCGATCTCTATGCTAGCTATATTGACGGTTCAATGACCAAGGATCATGAGGAGGAGCTTACCGACTATGCATACGATCGCGAGTTCTGGCGCCGTGCTTACAAGACCTTCATTCAGAACAATGATGAACTCGATGCTTTGCTCGAGGAGAAGAGTCTCTACTGGAATGATGACAAGGATATCATCGATACCTTCGTGCTGAAGACCATCAAGCGCTTTGAACCAACCAGCAAGGCTGATCAGGAATTGCTTCCAGAATATAAGGATGAAGAGGATCGCGACTTTGCCCGCAAGCTCTTCCGTGCTACATTGCTCAATTGCGATGCTTACCAGCACTATATCGGTGATGCTTGCCGCAACTGGGATTTCAACCGCCTGGCTTATATGGATGTAGTAATCATGCAGATTGCCATTGCCGAGCTGATGACTTTCCCTGGCATTCCTGCTACGGTTACCATCAATGAGTATGTAGATCTTGCCAAGCTCTATAGTACTCCTCGCAGTGGTGGCTATGTAAACGGTATGCTCGATACCATCGCCCGCTTCCTCATCTCTCGTGGCTTGATCCAGAAGGAATTGCCTGAGCGCAAGGGTGGTCATCATGGTTCTCATGGACATAGAGAAGGTTAAGATATAGAGAGTACTTATATATAATGTACACGCGTACATTATATAGATGAATAGTTTCAATATTATATATAGATATTCAACAATAAACAACATTAATCAATTAGAATAAAGACATGACAAATTTAGTATTGCAGGCTGCTGCTGGTGGTAGCAGCATGAGTTTCCTCATTATGATGGTAGCTATTTTCGCTATCATGTGGTTCTTCATGATTCGTCCTCAGCAGAAGAAGCAGAAAGAGATACGTAAGTTCCAGAATTCTTTGGCAGAAGGTACAAAGGTGGTTACTGGCGGTGGTGTGTATGGCACTGTTAAGCGTGTAGATCTCCAGGCTAATACAGTAGATGTAGAGATTGCACGTGGCGTAGTCATCACTGTTGCTAAGGGTTACGTTTTCGCAGACGCAGCTAGCCAGACTCCTAACGCACAGTAGTCTATTCATAGAATTCTGATGCATAGTATTCGGAATATATTGAAGGCTGTCAGAAACTTCCTGTTCAGTGGCCTGAATAAGGAGTTTCTGATTTTTTTATTCTTTCTCGCTCTCAGTGGCGCCTTCTGGTTGATGATGACGCTCAATGAGACCATGGAGAGGGAATATAAGATTCCTATGCGCCTGGTGGGAACACCACGTAATGCGGTGATAACAGGAGATTTGCCTGATACCGTGCGCATTACGGTGCGTGATAAGGGATTCACCCTGATAACCTATGCTTTCCGTCCGCTTAATTTCAAGTTTAATAACTATGCAGATGAAACAGAGGGACAGGGAGTGATTCCGGTAGCTGATGTCCAGAAGCAGATTCTCTCGCAGCTCTATGGTTCGAGCAAACTCCTGCAGGTAAAGCCGAGTAAGTTTGATTTCTACTTCACCTATGGTGCTTCCAAGAAGGTGCCGGTGGTGTTCAGGGGAAAGATTACAACCAGCAAGAGCTATTATCTGGCGCATACCGAATTTTTCCCTTCTACGGTTACCGTATATGCCAACAAGCGTCAGCTCGATGAGGTCAAGTCTGTAGAGATCGTACCTTTCTATTACCGCAATCTCCAGGATACCATCCGGGAAAATGTGCGCATCAAGAAGATTCGAGGCGTGAAGGTGCTGCCTGATATGATTCGACTGGCTGTGTATCCGGATGTCCTGACCGAGGAAACGGTGGATGTTCCGATTACGGCTATCAATATGCCGCCTGATAAGGTGCTCAGAACTTTCCCATCCAAGGTCTCGGTGAAGTTCACCATAGGAGCTAGTCTCTTCAGAACCATCAAGCCTAGCCAGTTTACGGTGGTAGTAGATTACAATGAAATCGCTGCCAATCCTTCTGATAAGTGCACCCTGCAGCTGCGTAGTGTACCTCGTTCGGTAAGCAAGGCATCGCTGGAAATGGAAACGGTGGATTATCTGCTGGAACAGCAATGATAGTTTATAGTTAATAATTTATAGTTGATAGATTTTTACTGACTACTATGATGAAGATAGCTATAACAGGGGGCATAGGTAGCGGAAAAAGCTATGTATGCCGCATTTTGGAAAAGCAGGGTATCCGGGTATATGATTGTGATGCCGAGGCGAAACGTCTGATGCGTACGGATGCTGAGTTGCAGGCCGGCTTGAAGAAGTTGGTCGGCAAGGAGGTGTATAGTGCCGATGGTATCTTGCAGAAGCCGGTGCTTGCCCAGTTTATCCTGTCAAGCGAGGCAAACAAGCAGGCGGTAAACGATGTGGTGCATCCCGCAGTGGCTCGTGATTTCGAGCAGAGCAACTGTGAGTGGATGGAGAGTGCCATCCTCTTTGATAGTGGGTTCAATCGTCGTACCCATTTTGATAAGGTGGTATGTGTCTCGGCTCCCGTTGCCGTTCGTCTGCAGCGCATCATGCAGCGCGATCATATCTCTCAGGAGAAGGCGCAGCAGTGGATAGATGCCGTGATGCCGCAGGAAGAGCTGATAGCCCGTTCGGATTATGAAATCGTGAATGATGGGGTGAGCGATGTAGAAGCGCAGGTAGTGCATCTGCTCGATCTGCTCAATCCATCAGATAATTGATCATATTAAAAAATAAAAATAGATAATAATAGACAATGGAAACAATTCTTTCAATTGCAGGCAAACCAGGCCTTTACAAATTGGTATCAAGAGGTAACAGAACTCTTATCGTTGAGACGCTCGACGAAACTCACAAGCGTGTACCAGCTTTCGCTACAGACCGTGTAACCAGCCTTGGTGACATCGCTATGTACACAGATGCAGACGAGGTGCCATTGTGGGAGGTACTCGACAG
Organism: Prevotella sp. AM34-19LB; assembly: GCF_003468525.1. Taxonomy (NCBI): domain Bacteria; kingdom Pseudomonadati; phylum Bacteroidota; class Bacteroidia; order Bacteroidales; family Prevotellaceae; genus Prevotella; species Prevotella sp. AM34-19LB. The sequence goes on from NZ_QSIG01000002.1 coordinate 70,614, forward strand.
CGTAAGCAAGAAGGAAGAGGGCAAGCCAAGTTCTTTCAACTACAAGAAGGCTCCTGCTGCTGAGCTTCACGATTACTTCGCTGAGGTTCTTCCTAACTACGATCGCGACCGTGTACACGACAGCGACATCAAGAAGCTTCTCCAGTGGTACAACATCCTCGCTAACTACGGTATCACAGATTTCAAGGCTACTCTTACTCCAACAGAGGGTGAGAATGTAGATGATCGTGCTGAGCAGGTTGCTGAGTAAGATTCATTTAGAATATTGATTAAAGGTCGCCCTGAAAAGGACAAAAGCTTTTTATATAAAATGCTTTTGTCCTTTTCAGGGCGACTTGGTTTATTTATTTTTTTTCTATCTTTTTCAGTTCCTTCTCAAATCTTCTCCGATACATTTCGCCCGCTATGGTCAAACCGAACGGGAAGGCAATCCAGATGCCCAGCAATCCCATACCGCAAGGGAAACCGAGGGTATAACCCAATGGCAGCGAGATGACGAAATAGGCGATGAAGGCATAGAGCACCATCGGCTTCACGCAGGCTATGCCTCGAAGCGCATTGGCAAAGGTGTATTGCAGACCATCGCCAAACTGATAAACCATCATCAGGATAATCAGCGTAGCTACATACGCCTGTACCTCTACGTTGTCATTAAACCATCCACCTATCTGGTGGCGGAGCAGAAGTACTGGAATTCCCATGCAGAGAGAGAACAGCAGATTCAGGCGGAATCCATCGTAGGCATTGCGGCGGACGGCAGCATAGTCTTTCTGACCCATAAAGTGGCTCACACGGATGGCCATGGCTGCTGCCATACCCGAAAGCACGAGGTAGAAGAGCTGGGAAATGGTAATCATAACCTGGTGAGCTGCCAATGGAATGGTGCCGAGCCAGCCTACCATCACGCAACTCAGCGTAAAGGCTGCCGATTCCATACCTAGCTGAAGAGCCACCGGCCAGCCCAGTCGGTTCATCTCCTTGAAATCCTTCCTGTTTACGGAACTGTGTACGATGTCATAACTGTAGGTTCTGAATTTCCTGCAGATCACTACTATTCCTATCATCGCCAGTGCCATCAGGATTCTACTTGCCAGGGTAGAGATTCCGGCTCCGAGCAATCCCAGTTCCGGGAAGCCTGCCACACCATAGATGAGTACCCAGTTGCCCAGGATGTTCACGATGTTACCGCCTATCATTGCCCACATCGCCACCTTGGTCTGTCCGATTCCATCGAGGAATTGCTTCATGGTATAGAAGATTCCCATGAAGAGCACCGATGCCAGATTCACCAGATAGTAAGGGCGGATAAGCTCCAGCAGTTCCTCCGGCTGTCCGATATGTGCCAGATTGAGATAGAGCAGGATGAGGGCAAGGGTGAAGATGCCTCCCGTCAGCATATTGGCAAGGAAGGAGTTGCGCACCTTCTGACCGATGATGTCGGTACGTTCCTCTCCGTAGAGTCTGCCGATGATAGGGGTGAGTCCGTAGGTGAATCCCATATAGGATACAAAAACGAGACCGAAGATATTGTTTACCAGTCCTGCTGCTGCCAGTTCGGGGGTACTGTGATGACCGATCATCAGCGTGTCGGCGAATCCCAGAATGATGGTTCCCAGTTGTCCGATGATGATAGGAAATCCTATCGAGAGCAGTTCGCGGTAATGATGTTTCTTATTCGTTGCAATGGATGTTGTATGATTATTCATATTGTTTTTAATTACTAATCTATTTCTTATACTCTGCCGTTAAAGAGTGCAAAGTTACTGCTTTATTCAGTAACTACCAAATTTTTCATTCAGAAAAAGATTTTTTCTTCCTTTTTATTTGGAGTTGTCGGATAAAAGTACTATTTTTGCATTATCAATCAACTGACAATCAGATTTATAAACCAAAACAATTATACCGTTATGAACAACATTCCATTAGTATTTTGGATCATCCCGATAGCCAGCGTTGTAGCATTGGGTATGGCATGGTTCTTCTTCCGTTCGATGATGAAGGAAGATGAGGGAACCGACAGAATGAAAGAGATTGCAGCGCATGTCAGAAAAGGTGCGATGGCTTATCTTAAACAGCAGTACAAGGTGGTGACCATCGTCTTCGTGGTGCTCGCCATTGTCTTCGCCTTCATGGCTTACGTACTGAAAGTGCAGAATCCGTGGGTTCCGTTCGCATTCCTTACGGGTGGTCTCTTCTCCGGACTGGCAGGCTTCTTCGGAATGAAAACGGCTACCTATGCTTCGGCACGTACAGCCAATGGGGCACGTACAGGTCTTGACAAAGGATTGAAAATCGCTTTCCGCAGCGGAGCCGTGATGGGCCTCGTTGTGGTAGGACTCGGCCTGCTCGACATTGCCATCTGGTTTGTTGTTCTGAACGCCGTATATGCCGGTGAGGCAACTGCCCTCGTTACCATCACCACTACGATGCTTACCTTCGGAATGGGTGCTTCTACTCAGGCACTCTTTGCCCGAGTGGGAGGAGGCATCTATACCAAGGCAGCCGATGTGGGAGCCGACCTGGTGGGTAAGGTGGAGGCGAACATCCCTGAAGATGATCCCCGGAATCCGGCTACCATTGCCGATAATGTAGGAGATAATGTGGGAGATGTTGCCGGAATGGGTGCCGACCTTTATGAGAGCTATTGTGGTTCCATTCTTTCTACAGCCGCATTGGGAGCTACCGCCTTTGCCATGAACGGCGATATGCAGCTCCGTGCCGTCATCGCTCCTATGGTCATCGCAGCCATCGGCATCTTCCTCTCGCTCATCGGCATCTATATGGTTCGTACCAAGGAGGGGGCATCCATGAAGGATCTGCTCCATTCCCTGGGATTGGGTACCAATGTCAGTGCCGGTCTTATCGCCGTGGCTACCTTTATTATATTATATCTCCTGGGTATCGAGAATTGGCTCGGACTCTCATTCTCAGTCATCAGCGGATTGGTGGCTGGTGTCATCATCGGTCAGGCTACGGAGTATTATACTTCGCAGAGCTACCGACCAACCCAGAAGATTGCCGAGGCATCAGAGACGGGTCCTGCCACGGTGATTATCAAGGGAATAGGAACGGGAATGATCTCTACCATGGTGCCTGTGGTTACCATCTCCGTAGCCATCATGCTCAGTTATCTCTGTGCCAATGGTTTTGATATGTCGCTCTCTGCTAAGTCTATCAGCGTAGGGCTTTATGGCATAGGTATTGCAGCCGTAGGTATGTTGTCAACGCTGGGTATCACTCTGGCAACGGATGCCTATGGACCTATTGCCGACAATGCTGGAGGTAATGCCGAGATGAGCGGACTGGGTGAGGAAGTTCGTGAGCGAACCGATGCGCTCGATGCCTTGGGCAATACCACGGCGGCTACCGGAAAGGGATTTGCCATCGGTTCTGCTGCTCTTACGGCGCTGGCTCTTCTTGCTTCTTATATCGAGGAGATCAAGATAGCGATGATTCGTGCGGTGGAAAACGGAAAGCAGTATGTGGATGCAGCCGGAAACATCTTTGACCCATCGAATGCCACTACCATTGATTTCATCAATTTCTTCCAGGTGAATCTCATCAATCCTAAGGTGCTGGTGGGTGCTTTCCTGGGAGCGATGGCAGCCTTCCTGTTCTGTGGACTGACGATGGGAGCGGTAGGTCGTGCGGCAGAATCAATGGTTCAGGAAGTACGTCGCCAGTTCCGTGAGATCAAAGGAATCCTTGAGGGCAAGGCTACGCCTGATTATGGAAGATGTGTGGAGATCAGTACGCGAAGTGCTCAGCGTGAGATGATTATCCCGTCCTTGCTTGCCATCATCATTCCGATAGTAGTAGGTTTGATTTTGGGAGTAGCCGGAGTCTTGGGTCTTCTTACGGGTGGACTTGCAGCCGGATTCACGCTTGCCGTCTTTATGTCTAACTCTGGTGGTGCCTGGGACAATGCCAAGAAGATGATAGAGGAGGGTAGTTTCGGAGGCAAGGGTAGTGAGAATCATAAGGCTACCATTGTAGGTGATACCGTGGGTGATCCGTTCAAGGATACCTCTGGTCCATCTCTCAATATCCTCATCAAGCTGATGTCGATGGTAAGTATTGTGATGGCAGGTTTGACCATTGCCTTCCTGTAAGACAGAGGTTTCTGTTAATTAATACTGTTAAGAAACAACTTTACAAAGTTTCTATGTCTAAAAACTACCCTTAAGGGAAGAAAAACTTTCCCTTAAGGAAAAATATTTTTTCCCTTAAGGATATTTTTATTTTTCCTTAAGGGAAACACCAATATCTCTTCTCTCCTCATTTTCCTATAGTTTGAGCAAGAGAAGCGAAAATCAGAATTATATTTACGATATTATCGCAGCTGTTCAGAACGACACAGCGAAGACCTGGTCATGGCGTTTGAGGAATGTCTGGCAGGGCTGACCTATCAGAGCGGTTATCTCACCATCAAGAAGTATAACCCAATGTTGCTTCCTGGAAAAGCTTTACACCTGCAATATGCCTTTTTTTCATCTTTTCCATTGTTATTCTCCGCAAATTTGCGGAGAATAGGCCAAATAATCTCCGCAAAACTTGCAATATTCGATAAAAATGTCTATTTTTGCAGGTACATTTAGAATGAAAGATTAAAAATGCGGCAATGATGAGAGGAACAAAATATATTTGGCAGCATGAAGGTTGGCCCCACATGCAATGGGATAATACCAGTTTCAGCAATATCTTGGCAGAAATCAATCTGCTGAGAGGTAAATTGCTGGGTAGAGTTTCTATGTTTGGTTTTGAAGAACAGAACCTGTCTATGTTGGAGTCTATGACTCAGGAAATTGTACACTCTGCAAAAATTGAAGGTGAGGAATTGAATAGAGATAGTGTTCGCTCGTCTGTAGCCCGGCAATTGGGTCTGGAGTTTGAAGGCTTGAAAAACTCCGATCATTATACTGAGGGAGTGGTACAAGTGATGATAGATGCAGTGCAGCATTATGATATGCCGTTGGATGCCGAGCGTTTATTTTCTTGGCATGCAGCTCTATTTCCTACAGGAAGAAGCGGTATCCATAAAATTCTGGTGGGCGATTGGCGCCAGGGTGAAGAGCCTATGCAGGTGGTTTCAGGACCATTAGGTCATGAGAAGATACATTATGAAGCTCCGGCAAGCAAGGATGTACCAGGTATGATGTCTGATTTTCTTTACTGGTTAGATTCTGAGAATACGCTTGATCCATTGGTAAAGACTGCCGTGATGCACCTTTGGTTTGTCACGATTCATCCATTTGATGATGGCAACGGTCGTATTTGTAGAACGTTGACGGAATTGTTGTTATCCCGTGCTGATCAGACCTCCCATCGATACTACAGTCTTTCTTCTGAAATCCTGAATCATCGTAAAGATTATTATCAATATTTGGAGCAGGCACAGAAGGGAGGTCTTGACGTGACACCTTGGATTCTATGGTTTTTACATACATTGAAGTTAGCGTTGGAAGCAGCTTTTGATAAAACTGAAGGAGTGTTACGTAAGTCCAGATTTTGGGATGTGCATCGCTCTGTTTCCATCAATGAACGTCAGCGCAAGGTTCTCAATATGCTTTTAACTGGTTTCGAAGGGAAGCTGAATTCTTCCAAATGGTATAAGATTAATCATTGTTCTCAAGATACCGCCAATCGTGATATCAGGGATTTGATAGCCAAAGGTATATTAAAACCAACTGGAGAAGGTGGAAGAAGCACAAATTATGAGTTGGTTTCTCCCTGAATTTTCGATAAAATTGCTTATCAAATATAGCTGAAAAGAAAATGTGACCGCACACGTGTCATTAGGTGGCAATAGAAATCAGCCTTATTGCCACCCTTTATTTGCAGTATATCAGATACCTTAGACTATGTATGGTATTAGTGGCAGGCGTTCTGGCGGATTTGCAATCCGCTATAGAAATATGTTCGACCGATAAAACCTGGGGATTTGTAATCCCCACCATAATTCCCATCCAACCATGGTGAGAGGATAGGTTACGTTATCGTAATCAGAAGGAAGAAGTTCCTCCTTATCCAGGATGATAAGAATATCCCAGTCGCTATCATCCCTTGCGGTACCTTTGGCTTGTGAGCCGAAAAGTATCGCCTTTCCGCCTGCAGGCAAGTTTTTCGCTAGGCATTTGCGTATAGCTGCCAATATATGTTCTTGTTCCTTCTTCATGTTGCGATATATTCGTTGATACAAAGATTGTGCCAACCATAGGCAGCAATTCCCCTCACGCCCTGAAGGGGCTGAAGCTCCTAGCCCAGGGCATTCGCTCTGGGTATTCATGTCCGCACGCCTGTCGCCCTGTAGGGGCAAAAGCTTTGTATGGCGCCCGAATCTCACTATTGTTCATCCATAATTTCCACTATAGGTACTGTTTTTTCTACCCCCATATTGGTTGTATAGCTGTAATTACCTATTTGTCTTGCAACCTTTCCTTTAGGAATTTCTATCTTTTGGTCATCATAGTAAGAGGTACTCTCATCTCCCAGAAATAGAACATCTAAACCAAGATTATTGCCCGAAGAGTCATCTCCACTCGACAAAGCGCTTCCATCAGAAAATACCTGAAAAACTTTGAAGGTTTTTTCTGGTACAGTATTACGTGGTTTATCAAACATAACTACGTCATCTTTTGATGAATTATTAGCTACAATTATGCAGCTTATCACAAAGAATACTATACATCCAGTAACAATACCTGCTACATAGGTCAAAATAAATTTTGTTTTTAATTTCATAGACAATTCGATTAAATAATTATAATGTTCTTTTATTATATTTGTTCCTGCCGTTAGTTGATAAGGCAAATTCCTTTAGATGAAATTTCTCCTTGGCAGCCTCTATTATCTCTTCTTTTTGCTTCTCGTCAGAATTGTTCTTCTCGAGCGCAAGTATCAGATAATCATTGCCTTTCGTTGGAGAGAATATCTTGCCGATAAGCATCCTGAAATGCCTGTTGACAAATTCTTCTACTTGAGTACCTTCTTTCGGCGTAAGGCGATAGAACTCATATCTTTCATCCAACATTTTCTGGATTTCATCCCGGAACATCTTGCGGACTCTGTTCTTCCACGAGAATTTCTGGTGCTCATTATGACGGGCATACAGAGATACGACATAGAGAAAGTTTACATCGTAATGGAAGACTAGAAGGGTGTCTCGATCGAACAGACGGTTATTGAAATGCTGAGTATTGAAGCATTTCTGCTCCCTGTCGGTTGACGAAATCTGGTCTGAGAAAGATAGATTCTCTGCCATCTTGGCACTGATGAAGAAGTTAGGAATGATGCTATATCCTTCAGTAAGGTCATCACGGAGCTTTGGTACGTAGCCAAAGTTACGCTTGTCGTATTGTAGCTCTTCATCGTCCTTGTCGTCATTCATAAAGAGGTTCAAGTTCCACTGAATAATATTTCTGGCGTACGTAAACTGCTTATATACAGATTCCTTTCCGATGGCATGACCAAGCTTGTAATATTTGCTGTCGCCAATGTAATAAACAGGCTCTGGCTCTTTGCTTGTAATCAGGTTCTGGTAGGTGTACAAGTGGTCTATACGTTTTCCATCAGCCTGTTCTTTCAGACCTGCTGGGATGTTCTTTTCTCCCAGAAGTTCATCAATAATGGCTTCGAAAACGATATTGAAACTCTTAACCAGAAGATACTCTTTGCGTTCCTTCTGGATGTTCATGCGCTTGGCGTTGTCAAAGAAGTCATAGCATAACTTCCAGAGATATAATGCTTTATCAGAAAAGTACTTGTATTTAATCTGGAGGAGTCTGGTCTTTCCTAATCCATCCAGATAAGTCTTGAAACGATAACCTGTGATTAATTGGAAGTTGCAGTTGATATGATTGGCGAAGCCGTATCTTTCGCTGATATAATTCAGGATGGAATAGAAGATAATCAGGAGTTCTTCATCAAAATTGATCTGCTTTTTCCTGTTGACAGGATGGGGATAAACAGGGCTGTTTTTGCTGATGATGGCACTCGTTGTGGCTATGGTCTTTGACCAATGAATGCGGTTGTAACCGGAATGGATGTTCTTCAGGATGAAGAAGATGAAATCCTGGTTATGTTTGTTGAAGTCGATGAGAGCCAGCAGAATATCGAGGAATGTGTTGTTGTTTTGTCTGTTACTTTTACCGAGGCACGCTATTTTCTGGTGATAAACGATACCGTTTCTGGTGGTATTGTTGTAAACCTCGATGGTGCGGTAAATCCAGACAGAGAACTCATAGATGAAGTCTTTCTCCTGTTGAGAGAGTGGGTTGTTCTGGTTCAGGTTGACGATGGTTTCCGGGGCGTATTTGCCGAATACTCTTTCGCCCTCTGGGGTGTCTTCGAGCAGTACTTTCGGCAAAATGAAGACGCAATCGTTGAGCTGGGTATTGTAGTAATACCCAACGTAGTTGATGCTGACGTTGCCATCAATGTCCTGCATGGCGTCAATGCCGTGCAGGACATCCCTAATCTGATCAGCCTGATACTGATGTTCTTCTATGAGGATTCTCATAATGCCTTTATTTGATTACTTCTACTGTCCAGCCTTGTTCTTTTGCAAATTGGATAATAGAATCAATGTTTGTTATATTCCACCAATTGCTTACATAAAACTCGACTCCATCAGACGAATAGAATTTTCTATCTTTTTTATAAAAGCCATAGGCTCTTTTCTTGTTACCTTCTACAGTGTTATCTATTTCTTGACGAGTGACGATTAATCCAATGAGTTTCAAGTTCTTTCCAAGCATAGTATCTGGGAAGGTTTCTTTGATTTCTGAATATTTCATCTCGGGATGTTCATTCAGATATTGTTTAATGATGGAAATACCTAATTCACCTTTGCCAAGCGGTTCTGAGCCATTGAATTTGTACTTTGTATTATCGTTGCCTTTAGTTTCGTTGTTGCTTGGGGCAGCATCAATTTCCTCCTCTTCTTTATTAAAAGAAGCCTTTTCCACTCCAAAATTCTCCAAGAACTGCTCAACGATAGCTATATCAACGTTAGTTTTGCCGTTCTTATCCTCATAGAATCTATCGAAAGACAGAATCTTGCCTTCTTCATCCTGAAAGTCCTTATCATCGAAACCATAGTCCTTGAACACATCATTCCAGAGATAGAAGATAACCTTACTAACGAACAAGTCGGCATCAATTTCTCCATCTTTTGCCTTGCAGAAGAAATAGCCGAGTTTCTTGTCTTCAGAATTTGTAAGTGAACCAATCAGCTTATTAACCTTGCTGATGAATGACCACCAATTGTATTGCTTATCACCCGTGTTGATGTACCAGTTGAGAGGAGCGTTTGTCGCTTTGTCACGACCTTCGCTGATAGACACATATTTCCAATCCCAGCGGCGCTTGAAGGCAGAGTCGATAGGGAAGAGGCTCTGGTCGCTGGTGTTCATTGTAGCCCAAATATAGAGGTTTGAAGGCAGAACAAGGCGCTCTCCCTTCATGATGAGGTTTACCATATTGGCTTCGCCATAGAGCTGGTTGATTTCGTCTTTATTCGTAATCTCCCATCCTTCAAATTCCTTTTCGAGATACTCCTGCATATCCTTGTCTGCAACGATAGGATAATCAGAAAAACCATATTCGTTGCGGTCGAGCAATTGGAACAAATCACCAAAGATCTGGGCGCAATTTCCTCTGTTTATTTCCTCGATAATAAGATATTGCTTTTTGCCGGATCCAAGTTTCTTCCACGCTTTCACATAGGCTTCGAGAAAAGCCTGAGGAATGAACTTGTAGGCAATTCTTTCTTCCTTCACAACTTCCTTCGTTTCGTCATCGATGACCTTTTTGCCATAGCAATCTCGGAAATCAACTTCTTCTGTAATAGGCTTATAAGTACCTACAAAAGAGGCGTAATCTGAGTCTGGATGGAATGTAGTGCGAATAACGTCTTCACCAAAGGTCAAATCCTTGATGGCCTTTGATTTACCTGTGCCTGGAGCACCATAGTAGATCTGTTGAAGTCCTGCCGCTTTAAGTAAAGAACTTTCTGTAGAAAAAGAATCTGTAGGGATACCCTTTCTTATAAGCTCGTTCTTTGGGTCAAGAACCATCTTTGCCATAGCTGTCAACGTAGCGCTGTAGCCATATTCAAATTTATCAATATTAGATAATTCTTTGAGTTCTACTCTGGCATCCTCAGCCTTTTTGTCGGGGTTCTTTCTATAGTAGTCTATAAATTCTCCCAGCAATTGCTTGGATATTGTACGTATGCTAAAGGCACCTTTGTTTTCTAATTTTACCTGATAGCAAAGTCTGTCTTTGTCTGCAATTAAAAGGCATCCATCTACAGATTGGTCGCCAATCATAAGTTTATCGTAATCTTCCATGTTGTTCTTTAATGATGTTTCGGCAAATGTACGACTTTTGGGTGAAAGTTGTATTGCACATTATTGTTTTTCCTTGATAAGTTTTATGATGCTATTTAAAAAGTCATGAGCAGGTTGCTGCATATTCTCGACATCTGAATTACTTACATCATATTCGCAGTTATAATCAGCTTTCATTCTTAATTGTTCCATCCTGGAGAAAAATGCACCAAGTTCTTTGTCAATTTTACCTGTCTTAACGAAATTCATACCAAATACGCCTAAAGTGCCGGCATGGGTATGGGCCGAGAGTCCATAATGAATTAATAGTGCCTGAGCAGCATGGAAACAAGAATAGTAAAACCTATTAGCTGCCAAATCCCATAATTCCATAGAAAGCATTTGCTCTGCTTCTGCTATAAATCTTTTTGCTTTTTCCAGACGAAGTTCTACTAAAGAACTTCTTTCATCGTTTGTTAGCCCCATAATCTTACTCCTTCCTTTTCTACATTTTTATAAAATGGTGTAATCTTATATTTCTGCCACTCCTTAGCGGAATACATTACAGGATTTATTTCTTTTCCTAAATCCCAGCCTAGCTCGGTAAGAGGATAGGTTACATTATCATAATCAGAAGGTAGAAGTTGATCCTTGTCTAAGATAACAAGAATGTCCCAGTCGCTATCATCCCTAGCGGTACCTCTAGCTTGTGAGCCAAAAAGTATCGCTTTTCCGTAAGGTGGCATATTCTTAGCCAGGCATTCACGGATGGCAGTCAATGTATATTCCTTTTCCTTCTTCATAATGCAAAGATAAGAGAAAAAGTTGAATCAGACAAGCAAAAGCCTTCTTTTTTATGAATTATTACACGATTTATGAGGTATATGATAGAATGATTCTAAAAATAATGTGCGAAGTTCTTCGCTTTTAAACGAAGTTGCTGGTTGAATTCACTTCGAATCTGCTGCTCCTTCTATAATGCTTTTGCCCTTACAGGGCGTGTGGGGTAAGGTGGCTCTGGTATAAAGTAAGCCATCGGCTAACATAAACTTACTCCTTCCTTTTCTACGTTTTTATAAAATGGTGTAATTTTATATTTCTGCCATTCTCTTGCAGAATACATTATAGGATTAATTTCTTTTCCTAAATCCCAACCTAGTTCGGTAAGAGGATAGGTAACATTGTCATAATCAGAAGGAAGAAGCTGCTCCTTGTCTAAGATAACAAGAATGTCCCAATCGCTGTCCTCTCTAGCGGTACCTCTAGCTTGTGAGCCAAAAAGTATCGCTTTTCCGTATGGTGGCATATTCTTTGCCAGACATTCACGGATGGCTGTTAATGTATGTTCTTGTTCCTTCTTCATATTGCAAAGATAAGGTAAAAACTTGAATCAGAAAGTAAAAGCCTTCTTTTTTATGAATTATTACACGATTTACAAGGCTTTTGATAGAATGATTCTAAAAAAGTGGGAATTGTCGGTTATGACACTATGACACTTGTGACACTTGTTTTCTAAAACTTTCCTCACGCGGGCGGGCAGGAAAAATTTTCCAGAAAGGCTTCCCGCCCGCCTACGTGAGAGAGATTTCAAGAAAAGCCTGTCACTGGTGTCATCTTGTCACCCGGAAGTAAGTCTCATTCCAGCATCCTAAGCAAGTCACTTAGGCATCCTAAGCAAGTCTCTTACGGTGCGTAAGTAAGTCACTTAGGCTTCGCATGTGTCTCTTCACTTCCCGAACGACCGTAGGGAGTGATCACTTTTTCCACTTCAATCAATTCCTTCACTTACGAAAATTGAATCAATGAGAAACCGTGAAAATCAGTGAGTAAACGTGAGAAACCGTGAATGGCGGATTCTGAATGTTGTATTTTTGCATTGTGATTCAGTAAGAACCACTGGCAATGCGCAGTGCCGATTAACTTTAATAATTTAACCATTTTAAACGTTATGATCAGAATTGTCTTATACCAGAACACGAACCAGAAGATTGCCGAAGCTTACGGCAAATGTTTTCCACGAGTAGTATCCGATGAGACCATCGGACTCGAAGAGCTCGCCGCTCATATGGCTAGCCACAACACCCCTTAGTATATTCGAAAGACTTGGCCGACTTCTTGCCATTGAGGCTAAGAGATTCTGCCTTTTAGGGCGTGTGGGGGGCAAGATATCTAAAGTACCGCTGCACAGACCTTGCGGAACCAGTCGAGTTTCTTGCCGCTCATTTCTGCTATGGATAAGTTCGCTTTGTTCACATCTTCTGGCTCAAATTCATAATAAGAATCTTCAGTAGGGAGATAATCCTCTGGAAGATCTTCTATGGAGTGGGCCTGGAAGTTGTGATGATTGCCTTCTTCATCAATATCGACAGTATATACAATGTCGTCTAATGGCGAACTTAATACGTTGCGCAATGTTTGCTTTTTATTCGTGTACTTTTGTATATTGTCGTAATCGGTTCTGATGAACATCCAGCGATTGTTTGTATCATCTTGGTCTATCCAATAGAAGAGATAGTTGTCGCCTTTATTGGTAACGTAGTGTGACAACAATGGTCCATCGAAATATATAAGATCGGCCACTTTCTTGAATTTGTCGAAGTTGCGCTTCTTTATGCAAATACCTTTTATAGTTTTCATAACTTTCCCTCCTCTAGTTTAAATGTTTTGGATAAGTCACATGATGGGAATTCAAACAAGTTATAATGTCCGTTGCTTGCTGGTGTAGTGATGTTGCCATCTTTGTTAGCCACAATTCCTGAAGAAATACTGTCACCTACAGCTTTGTATATGTTTCTCATATTTTTTGCAAGTAAGTGATAGAACTTGATGGCTTTGTCCTTTTCAGTAAAGCAAGACAGAGCATATCCACCAACATCAACTTTTCTTTGGCCATTCATAATAGCACGTTGAGGCTTCATGATGTAGTTGGGTAAGTAGCTTTTGGACATATCAGTACTGAAAACGAATCTGAATCCTTTCAAATCGTTTGGCTTTACAACTTCGGGCATTTTTAGTCCTTGTTGTATCAATGCGTCTATTTCTGCTTGATACTTATATATTCCCATCTTTTTATGTTTTAAATCTGCTTGCAAAAATAAGAAATATTTCTCTTTTATGCAAGTTTTTGGGCTTTTTCTTTTGTGTTTTCGTGAGAAAAGATTAATTTTGCATCGAATGGTGTGATTAGATTAGAAAAAAGATGTCTTAATAAATAAAGCGTATGCCAGATAAAATGACCATAGAGCAGCGCCACAACAATATGGCGGCAATCAGAGGCAAGGATACCAAACCGGAGATTCTTGTCAGGAAGTTCCTGTGGGCTAGGGGATTCAGGTATCGGCTCAATCATCCTCGGTTGCCGGGAAAACCGGATATTGTGCTCAGGAAGTATCGTACCTGTATTCTGGTGAATGGCTGCTTCTGGCATGGACATGAGGGATGCAAGTATTACGTGGTTCCGAAGTCGAATACCCAGTTCTGGCAGGATAAGATCAGACGGAATCAGGAACGGGACCATGAGGTGCTGCATCGGTTGGCAGAAATGGGATGGCATACCATCGTTATCTGGGAATGCGAACTGAAGCCGGCTGTCAGGGAGAAGCCCCTGGAGTCGCTGGCTTTTACCCTGAACCATATCTTTCTGGAAGATCATCATATCAGGAGATATGAGTTGCCGGAAGAAAAAACGGCAATGGTGGCGGAGCCGGACCCAAGGCATCGTGATTAGTAACTACTATTATCGGAAATTAGGCTTATGAAAGATATGGATAAATATTGGAAGAGCGTGGGTTCACTTTTCGATTCTAAAGATAATCGAAAAGTGATTTGGATAGGTTATGCAGTTGGTCTTGTATTGGTTACTGCTTCCATATTCAGGCTATGCCTTAGGTTATTAAGGCATGAAGAATTTACTTTTGGGAGAATATCTTCATTGATTATAGTGTTAATGGTAGGTCTTTCTTTGGTTTGTTTCCTTTTTTATAGGAAGAAAATATCGATTAAAATTAAGTTTTACCTGTTGTGTCTGATTTTTGTGTGTGGTGGCATCAATATGTTTCTTCATCCAAGAGTTTCAAGAAGAATTTCATCTGAAACATATTGTCAGGTGGTGGGAATAGTGGCTGTCTCTTCTTTGGGGGAGGCGGTTTGTGGGTATTGTATAATGATTGCAAGTGGCATAGGAGGCGTAGAGACGAGGAGGAATAAAGTGTACCGATGCGCAGACCTTGCGGAACTGTCGGGACACATAGTGAATATGACAAAAATGATTGTTCCACCATTTAATAAAAGCTATTATGGAAAGAATTACCAAAGAACAATATGAGTTTGCACTCAACAGAATTGAAGAACTCCTGCCATTGGTAACGGATGCTACTCCTGCCAATGATAAGAATGCCATAGAACTGACTTTAATGTCGGACATTGTAGAGTCATACGAAAAAAAGCATTACCCAATAGGAAATCCTTCTGTTTCTGAACTTATTGAATTTTCATTAAATGAAAAAGAAATGACTCAGAAACAATTGGCTTCAGAAATTGGAGTAAGTCCTTCACGTATTAACGATTATGTCACAGGACGTTCGGAACCTACTTTAAAAATTGCAAGATTGTTATGTAAGGTTCTGAACATAACTCCTGCCGCAATGTTGCAATGCTAAGCGGAAACAAATGTCAGATCGCTTAACCATAGAGCAGCGCCACCATAATATGGCGGCAATCAGAGGCAAGGACACCAAACCGGAGATTCTTGTCAGGAAGTTCCTGTGGGCTAGAGGATTCAGGTATCGGCTCAATCATCCACGGTTGCCGGGAAAACCGGATATTGTGCTCAGAAAGTATCGTACCTGCATTCTGGTGAATGGATGCTTCTGGCATGGACATGAGGGATGCAAGTATTATGTGGTGCCGAAATCGAATACACAATTCTGGCAGGATAAGGTCAGGAGAAACCGAGAAAGGGACCATGAGGTGCTACATCGGTTGGCAGAAATGGGATGGCATACTATTGTAATATGGGAATGCGAACTGAAACCGGCTGTCAGGGAGAAGACTCTGGAGTCGCTTGCCTTTACGCTGAACCATATCTTTCTGGAAGATCATCATATCAGGAGATATGAGTTGCCGGAAGAAAAAACGGCAATGGTGGCGGAGCCGGACCCAAGGCATCGTGATTAATACCCTCTCTGCTTCTCGTAAATGAAATCGTCGGCGATGTATCCATTGCTCATAAGATACAAGCCGGTGCGCTTATCGTGGAGCTGGGCACAGGTCTTGCTGCGATAGAAAAGATCAAGAGCCATGGCTGGAGATATTTTCAGGCGTTTTGATAATTCGTAAGCTACGCCACCTATCTGATAGCTGAGAATCATTTCTTGAATCTCAGGAGTCTTGGTATTTATCTGGTTATATTTTTTCTGTTCCATTATAGATTAAGTATTTATTGATGAGATCTTGATTGAGTAAACAAATCTGATTATTGGGCTTATGAAAAGTTAACTGCTGTAGAGCTGATTCTGTATCGTAAAAGCCGGTCATATATAGGTTTACGGTATCAATCACTCTGTCGTTTGCTATGCCACCTTCCACATAGTCGTAATCTTTGGCTAGATTTTTTCCTCGTCTGTTGGCTACGATAAAGTCTAGCCAGTCTTTATCGTATGCGGTGAATATCTTGCAGCGAGCCTCGGCGAGAATTGCATCCCTATCCAAGGAATAGATATTGAGTAGGGGTTCTGCTGCTCTTTTATCTGCAATGGTTTTAGCCCATTTTATAGCCTGTTCCTTTAAATCAGTTACGTAGAAACCTTGACCAAAGTCTAACCTTGGTCTTCCTACATGATAAAGTGGAGCTTCTATAATTTCTGTGGCTCCATGATAGACTGTTACTTTCATCAGTTTTTCTTCTCCCAATTAGTTAGACACTCTATGACATCTTCTATAAGATACTCTCTACTTTCGGTATGGAGTGTATCATAATGGGGCAGAATGAATTTGTTGATTAAATCAACCTTTCTCATTCTTTCGTATATTTCAATATATGGCACCCCGAGCTTTCTAGCGGCTCCCTCAACGCATGATGCAGCAAAAGCGAGCTTGATTTCTTCTAGGGGTAATTGTATTCTGTTGTTTTTTTCCATTTTTTCGTACTTTCCTCTTAATTCCTACAAAGATAATGCAAAAATAAGAAATATTTCTCTTTTATGCAAGTTTTTAAGCTTTTTCTTTTGTGTTTTCATGAGAAAAGATTTTTTTTGTATCGAATGGGGTCTCTAATGAAATTATTGAAGAGTATGTGGAGATAATGCAAAAACTGATAGAAAATCCCCTGATGGATTCTCTGAAGAGAAGCATCAGGGGATAGGCGTTTTACTTTATTAATCTTTTACTTTATAGCCTTACCTGTCTGGTTGTAGCCGTCCAGCTGCTTGGCATTGGTGATTGCCTTGCGCGAACAGTAGTTGAAATCTACCTTCTTGTCACCATTGCTAGACTTCCAGCGGATGGTGAGCTTTACAGTCTTGCCATTGGTGTCTGGCAGGGCATCGTTGAGGTTGAAGGCTACCAGGGCATCGCCTACACGATACTTGGCATCACCATTCTGATTGTGACGAAGCTCTACCTCGTATGGATTCTCTGGGTTCACACCGGTGAGAAGGTTGATGATGTGTGGCTTCTGACCGCCCCAGAGAGCACGGAAGCGGAGAGTGAGATAACCATCCTCTGCTACTGTTACCCAATCGCGAACGATATCTACCTCATCATTGCCATACTTCGCATCGTTCTCTGCCGGAGTAGAGAGATAAGGTGCTGGCTTCTTGGTGAGAATGCTGTCAATCCAGTTGACATATACTACCTGAGAATACTTGTCGCTCTTCTCATCGGTAGCTGTATAGTTGACGAGTGCTCTAACCTCCTTGCCATCAAAGACTGAAGTCTTGAGGTTTTTGGCGAGCAATGTGGTGTTGTCATCCAACTGCAGATAGCAGGCATCTGCATTCTGCTTGACTGTTACTAGGGCATTAGGCAAAACCTGATCCCAGTTGGTATCATCATCAGTATCACATGACTGGAAGGTGAATGCTGACATCAGCAGGGCTACTGCGAGCCAGATTTTCTTAAAATTGATCTTTCTCATAACTTTTTCTTTTTTAAATCTTTCTGTCTATAAAATGCCCGAAGATGCGAAATCTTGCTTCTGATTTGGCAAAAGAAAGTTAAATGTATTTTTGAGATTCCCATTTATTTTGTAGTGTCTTCAATTTACACTACCTTTGCAGAAAGATGTTGCGCCCTGACAGGGGATGCAGCGAATAGCTAAATAGAAATAGGTAGATGAATAAGGTTATCAAGAAGATTTTCAGATCTCTTATGTATATAGTAGGCATCGGAGCTATGGCACTGGTGCCCGATGCCTGGTTGTGGCATATCGGAGTGGGGGAGTGGCCTCTGCCGCTAGCTATCCTCTGGTGGATTCCCTCTCTGCTCATCATCCTGGCTGAGGTGGGACTGCAGTTGGGCAAGTTTCATCGCACATCGGTGAGAGTGCTTTTCTCTCTCATCCTTTTCTCTGTGATGCCGAAGATGGTATTCATCCTCTTTGAATTCTTCATGCCATGGTTCTTCGCCATCCTGCCTTCCCTGGCGGTGATGGGATGGTTTCTCTATGGATTCGTGGAGGGATGGAAGCGACTGGAGGTGAAATACGTGACTTATTCTTCTGCCGATCTGCCTCCTTACTTCGATGGCTATAAGATTCTGCATTTTACGGATCTGCATCTCGGTACCTTTCCGAAGGGTGCCAACTTTGTGAGAAAGGTGGTGGAAAGAGCCAATGCCGAAGGGGTGGAGATGATGCTCTTTACCGGTGATCTGGTGAACAATGCTGCCGATGAGGTGGAACCTTATGTGGAGGATCTGAAGAAGCTGCATGCTCCCGATGGTATCTTCTCGGTTTGGGGTAATCACGATTACTGCGAATATAATACCAACACAGTCTGAGTGCCTTGAGAAAGAATCGCCGTCTCCTCTTCCAGTTGCAGAATGAGATGGGATGGCACCAGCTGATGAACGAACATTATACGGTATCGCACGGTATGGCTTCGATAGAAATCGTCGGTGTGGAGAATGCCGGACAACCTCCGTTTACCAATCGCAGTAACCTGAAGAAGGCGATGAAGGGAGTGGCGAAGGATGCTTTCAAGATTGTGCTTACCCACGATCCGCACCATTGGAGAAGGGAAGTGCAGAAGACCGGAGTACACCTGACCCTGGCGGGACATACCCACGCCGGACAGTTGAAGATAGGTAACTTCACTCCTGCCCACATGGCTTTCAAGGAGTGGGGTGGAGAATACTGGCTGGGCAAGCAGCTGCTCTATGTTTCTGCCGGATTGGGCGGATCATTCCCTTTCCGACTGGGTGCCTGGCCGGAGATGACGGTCATCACCCTGAAGCGTGATCTGGGCTAGAAAATAGGCTGGTAGTCAGGCATCTCACAGTTCCCAAAGAATTGGATAAAAACGTTAATTTACTGGTGCAAACTGTTAAGTTTTGGTTAAAAAGTCGATATTTATTCATTTTGATTAAAAATTATCGCTTAAAAATTTGGTAACTCAAAAATTAATCGTATCTTTGCAGCAGTTTTCGCATATATTTGGGCAAATGGGGGGTGTCGAGAGACTGTACTCCATTTGTTTTTTTTTGCCCAAAAGCGAAATCCCGCTTTTTCCGCTCACTTGATAATGAGAAATTCAAGTTTCGCAAGTGAGGGAATTGATAGAAGCTCAAATATCAAAATATCAAAGTTTAAAGTTCAAAGTTCAAAGTAAAATGAAGATTCCCGTAGAAGAACAATATAAATTCGTGAAACTTACTCTCCCGGATGGAAGCAAGGCTGAAGGAAATTCGGTGTTGCTGCATGCCTGTTGTGCACCCTGTTCATCGGCTATCGTAGAGTGTATGCTTCGCAATGGTATGAAGCCAACCGTTTATTTCAGTAACAGCAATATCTATCCGCAGCAGGAGTTCGATATCCGAAAGCACGAGCTGATGAGATTCCTGGAGGCGCAGCAGGTGCCTTATGTAGAGGATGAGTACGATCATGAGGAGTGGCTGGCTACCATCAGGGGATTGGAGAAGGAACCGGAGCGGGGAAGCCGCTGCTCGATGTGTTTCCAATATCGTCTGACTCATGCAGCCAAATATGCCCAGGAGCATGGATTCCATCTGCTAACCACCACGCTGGCTTCTTCCAGATGGAAGAACATTAAGCAGATAGATGCCGCAGGACATATTGCGGTAGAAGAATGCCCGGATGTAGAGTGGTGGGATATGAACTGGAGAAAGGGCGGTTTGCAGAACCGCCGAGGAGAATTGCTGAGACAGAATGAATTCTACAACCAATTGTATTGCGGTTGTGAATTCAGTATGAGATAAAAAAGAGGATGTGTCATTGTTCATCGGATTGCGCGGAATAAACGGAACCTTAACCGCCTTCCTTGGATTACGCACGGATTTTAAACGGAAACTCGACCTGACGGTCGTGGCGATACCCCCTAAAGCTGGAAAAAGCCAGCCTATACGGCGCTAGCCCAATGGCCGTAAGGCCAAATCCGTTTAAATTCCGTGCGTAATCCGTGGAGCAAGAATGTTCCGTTAACTCCGCGTAATCCGATGAAGAAAGTCTATTTATGAAAGACCTGTAATCTCACCATTAACCACATCGATGCGCTCAGCCTGTGGGCTCTTTGGCAAACCTGGCATACGCATGATAGGACCAGCGATGACTACGATCATCTCGGCACCCATGTTCACGGTGATGTCGCGAACGTGGAGCTCGAAGCCTTCTGTTGGTCCGTATGCCTTGGCATCAGTAGAGAAGCTATACTGGGTCTTGGCGATACAGATAGGGAACTTCTCGGCACCCAACTTCTTGATTTCCTCAATCATAGACTTGGCAGAATCGCTCAAGGTTACGCTGCCGGCACCATAGAGGTTGAAGGCAACATCCTCAATCTTCTTCTCTACAGGCTCATCGTCATCGTAAGTGAAGTAGAGAGGAGCAGATGGATGCTCATCGATGGTCTTTACAACGAGCTCAGCCAACTCCATTGCACCCTTGCCACCTTCAGCGAAGGCACTGTTGACAGCGAATCCGCAGCCCATCTCCTCGCAGTGCTTGCGCAATACCTCGATTTCCTCATCGGTATCAGTAGCAAACTTATTGAAGGCGATGACTACAGTCTGACCAAAGCTCTGAAGATTCTTCACGTGCTTGTCGAGGTTCCAATAGCCAGCTTCCATACCAGCTACGTTTGGCTTCTTGATGTCTTCCTGAGCTACGCCACCATGCATCTTCAAAGCCTGGAGAGTAACGACGAGAACAGTAAGGTCTGGCTGCAAACCAGTCTTGCGGCACTTGATGTTGTAGAACTTCTCTGCACCGAGATCAGCACCGAATCCAGCCTCTGTGATGGCATAGTCGCCATACTCGAGAGCTGCTGCAGTAGCCATCACAGAGTTACAGCCATGAGCGATGTTGGCGAAAGGACCGCAGTGAACGAAAGCAGGAGTACCCTCTGTGGTCTGAACCAGGTTTGGCTTCAGGGCATCGAGGAGGAGGGCAACAATACTGCCACCTACACCCATATCCTTGACGGTGAATGGCTTGTCATCCTCGGTAATACCCAGGAGAATATTGTCGATGCGACGACGGAGGTCGTCAACACTTGTTGCGAAACACATGATAGCCATGATCTCTGAAGCTGGAGTGATATCGAATCCTGCCTCTGTCTCGATACCGTTCTTATCACCGATACCGGTGATGATGCGGCGGAGACCACGGTCATTCACATCCATCACGCGGCGCCAGAGAATCTTCTTGAGCTTGAAGCCTTCAGCTTCGTGCTGGAAACGGTAGTTATCGAGCAGGGCAGCAATCATGTTGTTAGCCTCTGTGATAGCGTGGAAGTCGCCAGTGAAGTGAAGATTGATCTTATCCATAGGCAATACCTGGCATAACCGCCGCCGGCAGCACCACCCTTCATGCCGAAGCAAGGTCCGAGAGATGGTTCACGCAAGGCAACGACAGCCTTCTTGCCAATCTTCTGCATACCGAGGGCGAGACCTACTGATACGGTGGTCTTGCCATTGCCTGCCTTGGTTGGGCTGATAGCAGTGACGAGGATGAGATGATGGTTCTTAAACTTGTTAGTGTCGATCTTGTCCGTAGTATCTTAGCGATGTAACGGCCGTAGTTCTCTACTTGGTCTTCATGGATTCCAAGTTCAGCTGCAACCTCATTGATGGGGCGCAATTTTACTGATTTAGCTATTTCAATATCTGTCAACATAAAAAATGTATTTGTATTTTGCTGCAAAGATACGCAAAAGTATTCACATAATGGCATATCAATGTATAAAAAAACAAAAAGTCATTCCATTTCCCATTCTGCACAAACGTATGGACCCGGGCGAACGATGAATTTTTGCATGAATCCCTCTGCAGAAGTGATAGCGATATCGTTGCGCTGGGCTTGTTTTCTTCTGAATATCTCAAGAAATTGCAGAAAATGTAATATTGGTGTGGCACAAATATCTTGATTTGCGCTGGTTGAATACTCAATAATAGGGATTTTAAGAGAAAGGGAAGAAAATCTTTGGTTTTTCTTCTCTTTTCTCATTTTATTATCGTATCTTTGCACTCGAAATTAAATTCAAAGAGAATGATCAAGTCAATAACGATAAATATAGGCTATCAGGCCAAGCAAGATAATGCTGGTGGGAATGGACTCATCGGTAACA
Source organism: Prevotella sp. AM34-19LB (assembly GCF_003468525.1). Lineage (NCBI taxonomy): Bacteria > Pseudomonadati > Bacteroidota > Bacteroidia > Bacteroidales > Prevotellaceae > Prevotella > Prevotella sp. AM34-19LB. The sequence continues at coordinate 92,746 of NZ_QSIG01000002.1, forward strand.
GCAACGTACAGACACCTTGCGGACAAGGTGTATAAAAACCCGGGCACAAACGTGTTCGGGCTTTTTTTATCCCCACTATATATAATAAGGTGGAAATTGACTGGTTTAAAAGAATGACAGTGTGTACAATTATATATATTTATTAACTTATAAAATAAAGGATAAACGAAAATGATGAAAACAGAATGGAGAGGTTTCAAGGGAAACCAGTGGCAGAGTGAAGTGAATCTTCGTGATTTCGTTCAGAACAACTACACTAGCTACGACGGCGATGAGTCGTTCCTGGCAGAACCTACTCAGGCTACCAACACCCTTTGGGGGATGTTGAAGGAACTCCAGAAAGAGGAGCGTGCCAAGGGTGGTGTGCTCGATATGGAGACCGAGGTGGTTTCTGGATTGACAGCTTACGGTGCTGCCTATATTGGCGAGGGTACTAAGGAGTTGGAGAAGGTAGTGGGTCTGCAGACCGATAAGCCTTTGAAGCGTGCCTTCATGCCTTACGGTGGTATCAAGATGGCAGAACAGGCTTGTACTACATACGGCTACCAGCCATCAGAGAAGTTGCACGAGATTTTCCACAAGTATTGCAAAACTCATAATGACGGCGTGTTTGATGCTTATACCCCTGAGATGAAACTCGTGCGCCATAACCACATCCTCACTGGTCTGCCTGATACATACGGTCGTGGCCGTATCGTAGGTGACTACCGTCGTGTGGCTCTTTATGGTATCGATTTCCTCATCAAGGAGAAGCAGAACGACCTCGCTAACATGGGTGACCGTGAGATGATCGACGAGGTAATCCGTCTTCGTGAAGAGGTTTCTATGCAGATCAAGGCGCTCAAGGGATTGAAGGAGATGGCTCAGTTGTATGGTTACGACATCAGCCAGCCTGCTAAGAACGCTCGCGAGGCTGTACAGTGGTTGTACTTCGGTTACCTCGGAGCTGTGAAGACTCAGAATGGTGCTGCGATGTCTGTAGGTCGTATCTCTACATTCCTCGATATCTATATCCAGCGCGACTTGAATGAGGGTACTCTTACCGAGGATGAGGCTCAGGAGCTCATCGACCACTTGGTTATGAAGTTCCGTATGGTGAAGTTCGCCCGTATCCCTTCTTACAACGAGCTCTTTACTGGCGACCCAGTTTGGGCTACTCTCGAGGTAGGTGGTATGGGGCAGGATGGCCGCTCTATGGTTACCAAGAACGACTTCCGTTTCCTCCACACTTTGGAGAACATGGGTCCTTCACCAGAGCCAAACTTGACAGTACTCTATAGCTCTCGCTTGCCAAAGGCATTCAAGCACTATGCTTCTCTCATCTCTGTCAAGACAAGCTCTATCCAGTATGAGAACGACGATGTAATGCGCCCAGTTTGGGGTGACGACTATAGCATCTGCTGCTGTGTATCTGCTACACAGACAGGTAAGGAGATGCAGTTCTTCGGTGCCCGTGCCAACTTGGCTAAGTGCTTGACCTACGCTGTATCTGGTGGTGTTGACTCAAAGACACGCGAGCAGTGCGGTCCTAAGTATCGCGCCGTAGAGGGTGATGTATTGACATACGATGAGTTCATGCCACGTTTCATGGATATGATGGACTGGTTGGCTGGTGTTTATGTGAAGACATTGAACCTCATCCACTACATGCACGATAAGTACTTCTATGAGGCAGCAGAGTTGGCGCTCATCGATACAGATGTTCGTCGTACTTTCGCTACAGGTATCGCAGGTTTCAGCCACGTGGTTGACTCTATCTCAGCTATCAAGTATGCCAAGGTAAACATCGTCCGTGATGAGACAGGTTTCCCTCTCAGCTTCGAGACCGAGGGTGACTTCCCACGTTACGGTAACGATGATGAGCGTGCTGATGAGATTGCAGTATGGTTGCTCAAGACCTTCATGAACATGATCAAGAAGCACCACACATACCGCAATTCTGAGCCAACTACATCTATCCTGACTATCACATCAAATGTAGTATATGGTAAGTTCACCAGCAATATGCCTGATGGTCGTCCAGCTGGTGCTCCTTTGGCTCCAGGTGCTAACCCATCTTACGGTGCAGAGAAGAACGGTCTTTTGGCTTCATTGAACTCAGTAGCTAAGTTGCCATACGAGTATGCCCTCGATGGTATCTCTAATACTCAGACCATCAGTCCAGGTGCTCTCGGACACAACGATGAGGAGCGTGCCCAGACATTGGTAGGTGTATTGGATGGTTACTTCAACCAGGGTTCTCACCACCTGAACGTGAACGTATTCGGTATCGACAAGCTCAAGGATGCGATGGAGCACCCAGAGAAGGAAGAGTACCAGAACTTCACCATCCGTGTAAGTGGTTACGCTGTTAAGTTCATCGACTTGACACGTGAGCAGCAGCTCGACGTAATCGCTCGTCAGGCTCACGAGAGACTCTAATCAATTAGAAGAATAAATATTGCCCGCTAGATTTTCTTTCCGAGGATATTTAGCGGGCATTTTTAGCTTAATTATAATGACTAAAGGATTTGTACACAGCATAGAGAGCTTTGGTTCAGTAGATGGACCAGGCATCCGATTTTTGATTTTCCTGCAAGGTTGTCCCATGCGCTGCCAGTTCTGCCACAACCCGGATTCCTGGAAGACGGGAGTAGGTGAAGAGTGGAGTGCCGATGACCTGCTGGATAAGGCAGAGAGATTCAAGAGTTATTGGGGAGACAAGGGTGGCATCACCGTGAGCGGTGGAGAAGCCCTGATGCAGATAGACTTTCTCATCGAACTCTTCGAGAAAGCCCATCAGCGTGGCATCAATACCTGTCTCGATACATCAGCCCAGCCTTTCAGAAGAGATGGAAAAATTTTTGAAAAATTTGAGCGTCTGATGGCTGTTACTGATACGGTTCTTCTGGATATCAAGCATATCAATGATGAAGAGCATCGCAAGTTGACGCTTCATAGCAATAAGAACATACTCGATTGTGCCCGCTATCTTAGCGAGATTCACAAACCGGTATGGATTCGCCACGTGCTCATTCCAGGTATTACCGATGAGGATGAATACCTGGAAGAGTTGAGAGACTTCCTCTCTACGCTCAGCAATATCCAGCGCATAGATGTATTGCCTTATCATACGATGGGTATCTACAAATATGAGAAGCTGGGAATCCCTTATCCGCTAGATGGCATAGAACCTCCTGGCAGAGATCGTGTGGCTCATGCCGAATCTATATTGCAGAAGGCATTATAGACTTTTGTATTGAGTGCTATGGAGTTACCTTTTGTTAGCGATAATGGAGTTGTGAAAAAGCCTAAAATCCAGGCATGTTTCTTATGGTATCATATATGTTTCAAAAGTATGCGACGTTGGCTTATGCCTTACTTGACGATGAATTAAGCCTTACTTGCTGTTCAAAAGAGCCTAACGTAACATTCAATTAAGCCTAACGTAACGCTTAATTGGGGCTTAATTGGATGGTAAGTAAGGCTCTATTGTAAGACAATTGAGGCTCTATTGTAAGGCAATTGTGGCTCTTTTTGCAATCTTTTTGTCCCTTTTTTGCAACCTTTCGGGTTTCTTTTGCGTCTAAGCATCAGAATATTGAAAATTTAAAATTGAAAGAGTATGAAAACAATGAGTATTTGGGTTGCTTCGGCAACTTTGTTTCTTGCCTCTATGGGCATCTGTTCCTGCAGTATGGGTTCTACACCACTTCTGAAATGAAGGGGGGCCTGGAGTTTACGCAGGATGATTTGAGAGAGAAGCCTTTCAAGGCTATCGACGTGGATGTGGTTGCCAGTGTCTATTATACACAGAACGACGGCGATGAATGCAGTGTGCGACTGGATTACTCTGCCATCAAGGATGCTGAGTTCGCTCAGAAACTCAAGGAGAAAATCAAGGTGGTGTATCGAGACGGCGAGGTGAAGATCGGTCTGACGGGAAGACTTAAGGTGCCTACTATGTGTAGCTCTGAAAAATATAGATTGAAGATTTATATCACCAGTCCTGATCTGGTGAAGATTGCTCAGGAAGGGGTAGGGGCTTTCTATGCTAAGTCTGTTAACAGCGACCGCCTGGAAATCGATAACGAGGGCGTAGGCTCTGTCAGTATCAAGCAGATTCTTGCCAACAGACTGGATGTTACCAACGAGGGTGTAGGCTCCGTCAGCATCGATGATGCCAAGGGCGACGTGATGAAGATTGACAACGAAGGCGTAGGCTCCGTAAAAGTAGGCAACGTGGCGATGGGCGACCTGAAGGTGGATAACGAGGGTGTAGGCTCCGTTACGCTCGATTTCTTCAAGGGCGGAAACCTGAAGATCAACAATGATGGCGTGGGTAAGGTAAGCGCCAAGGTTGACTGTCAGGTTCTGAATGTTGATCTGGATGGTGTTGGCGGCGTGCATCTGAGCGGTGTCACCGGCAAATATACCCGTCATAAGGACGGTGTTGGAAGCATCTCTGACGGAAATCTGAAAGTTGGTAGATAACGTAAGTTACTGAAAATCAAAATAAAAAGACAGGGAGGATGAAAGCCCAAGTTAAATTGCGAAGAATTGAGCGATTTAACTTGGGCTAAGTTTCTTCTTATTTTTCTATTTTTTCTTTTATTTATTTTCTTTTTTATCTTTTCTTCTTGCTACTTCTTCTTGTCGTTTTTTCTTTTCTTTTTTCTTTTTTTCTTTTTCTTCTTCTTAAAGAAAATCTCTGTTAGCCATTTTTGACAATTAGAAGTCCCACTTCACACCCAGGCAAGGGCGAACCTTTGCTCCATCGGTGCTGCCGAAGTTATTGGTGATTTCTACCTCACCACCCAGACTCAGGTTCTCGCAGCCGAAGTGCTGACCTACATTGTACCACAGCTGTGGCTCGGTGATGAATACTGTATGGCGGGTCTTAGCCTTGCCGTCGCCATCTACAGTTCCGTGGGTTTCCCACCAGAAATCAGCGAAGCCGTCAAACTTCAATCCCTTTACTCCGAAGAGGTCGTTGCAGGTCCATACGGCAGTCAACTGCATTGGAACATTCTGGTCGGTCTTGCGGATGGTCTTGTAGAGAACATCCAGATTCAGGGTGTTCTTGTAGGTAGCATCGTGAATCAGATACTCCACACCGAAGAGCCAGGCATTGTTGATAGGGTAGTTCTTGGTGATACCACCATTGTACTCTACGTGCAGGCTCCAGTTCTTCATGCTGCTGTTCTGCCAGAAGTTCAAGGCACGTGAAATCTCGGTATAGGTGCCGCCCTGGGCTACGTTTGGACTGTTAGGGTCCATCTTGTCGTAGTTGAAATCGTGGTCAACGAAGAAGTAGGTGCTTCCCCATTTGTCCTGCTTGAACATCTCCAAGGTCAGGGTTACATACTTGCGGTCGGTACCGAAATCATAAAGAATCTGTGCGTTGGTCTGTGCAAGAGTCTTGCTTGCTGGAAGCAATGCCAATGCCATCAGCAGGAGGCTTTTTAATTTTCTCATAACAATGTTTTCTTGTTTTTGATGATAAAGTTTAAAATATGATACTGAACTAAAAAAGACTGCGAATATGATACCCGCAGTCTTTTTTTGTACATATAAATCAAATCGGTTTTTCCTTTGCTTAGATGTAAATCCAATCTTTTTTTCTTGGCTTAGTAAGCGAAGAGAGGATAATCCTTCATGGTCTCGTTCACCTTCTCACGAACGCGGGCGATGACCTTCTCATCCTCTGGTGAATTCAATACTTCCTCGATGAGCTCTGCGATGAGGTGCATCATATCCTCCTTGGCGCCACGGGTTGTCATGGCAGCTGTACCCAGGCGGATACCTGAAGTCTGGAAGGCAGAACGTGAATCGAATGGAACCATGTTCTTGTTCACTGTGATGTCTGCTGCAACGAGCGCATTCTCAGCTACTTTACCAGTGAGGTCTGGATATTTACTTCGGAGGTCAACGAGCATAGAGTGGTTGTCTGTACCACCGCTTACGATACCGAAACCGCGACCCATCAGATCGTCTGCAAGAACGGCAGCGTTCTTCTTTACCTGCATTGCATACTCCTTCCAGGATGGCTGCAGGTTCTCATTGAAGGCAACAGCCTTGGCAGCGATGACGTGCTCCAGCGGACCGCCCTGCTGACCAGGGAATACGGCGGAATTCAAGAGCATGCTCATCTTCTTCACTTCGCCCTTCTTGGTAGTCAATCCCCATGGGTTGTCAAAATCCTTACCCATCAGAATGATACCGCCACGAGGACCGCGGAGCGTCTTGTGGGTAGTAGAAGTTACGATGTGAGCGTACTTCAATGGGTTGTCGAGCAGACCTGCTGCAATCAGACCAGCAGGGTGAGCCATATCAATCATCAGAAGGGCACCCACCTCATCGGCAATCTTGCGCATGCGGGCATAATCCCACTCACGGCTGTAAGCGCTACCGCCACCGATAATCAGCTTAGGCTTGTGCTCCAGAGCCAGCTTCTCCATCTCATCGTAATCCACACGACCCGTCTCCTTGTTCAGGTTGTAGCCGATAGGGTTGTAGAGAATACCAGAAGTATTGACGAGGCTACCATGAGAAAGGTGACCGCCGTGGTCGAGATTCAATCCCATAAAAGTATCACCCGGCTTGAGTACGGCGAGCAATACGGCAGCGTTAGCCTGAGCACCAGAGTGAGGCTGCACGTTGGCATACTCAGCACCAAAGACTTTCTTCACGCGTTCGATGGCAAGGTTCTCTACGATATCCACCACCTGGCATCCACCATAGTAGCGTTTGCCCGGCAGACCCTCTGCATACTTGTTGGTAAGGTAAGAACCCATAGCGTTCATCACCTCGTCACTCACGAAATTCTCAGAAGCAATCAGCTCCATACCTTTCAGCTGACGCTGATGTTCTCTTTCGATTAAGTCGAAAATCTCTTGATCTTTAACCATTTCTGTTTACTTTTTATGGTTGATGTTTATTGGATTCGTTACTTGCAAAGCTCCACTTTGCCCAATTGCTGCTCCTTATCGCAGTAATGGCAGCGTACGATACCGAGTACCTTATCTACGGTGTGGAAGAGGGTCTGCATAGGCTCGTTGTTGGTGATGCACTTAGGGTTGTTGCACTTAACGATGCCCTTGAGTGTATCTGGAGTCTTCACGGTCTTCTTCTCCACGATTTCGTAGTCCTTGATGATACTCAATCCGATGTTAGGAGCTACCACAGAGAGGCGGTTGATTTCCTCATCGGTAAAGTACTTGTTGGCAACTTTGATGATGCCCTTCTTGCCGATCTTCTTGGAAGGCAAGTTGTAGCCGATGGTAACAGGAGTGTCCATCTTCTCCAACTGGAGCAGGTTGACCACCTGGTAGGTCTTCTCGGCTGGTATATGGTCGATTACGGTACCGTTCTCGATAGCCGCAACCACTAATTGACTTTTGTTATTTCCCATCTGTCTATTCACTAAAACTGTTAACTATAAACTATTCAATAATGGTCTTGTCGTTCTTCACGTCCTCCAGTGTGATACCGAGGCAGTGGCAGAAGATAGCCTCACGGGCATAGAGACCATTCTGAGCCTGCTGGATGTAGTATGCATGTGGATCATCATCTACATCGTATGCAATCTCGTTGACACGTGGCAGCGGGTGCATGATCTTCATGTTCTCCTTCGCCTTGCAGAGCATGTCGCGCTTCAGGATATACACGTTCTTCACACGCTCGTACTCCATCAGGTCGCTGAAACGCTCCTTCTGTACACGGGTCATATAGAGAATATCAGCGTCGGCAATCACATCCTCATTGAAATCCTCGTGCTCCACGTACTTGATGTTGTGCTCCTTGCAGTAGAGTTTGTACTCCTCTGGCATGGCAAGCTCCTTAGGTGCGATGAAGTGGAAGGTAGGATTGAAGTGGCGCATAGCAGTGATAAGTGAGTGAACGGTGCGGCCATACTTGAGGTCACCCACAAGATAGATGTTCAAGTTCTCCAGGGTTCCCTGGGTCTTGAAGATAGAGTAGAGGTCGAGCAAGCACTGTGATGGATGCATGTGGGCACCATCACCGGCATTGACGATAGGCACTGGAGCTACCTCGCTGGCATACTGGGCTGCACCCTCGATGAAGTGGCGCATGGTGATGACGTCAGCGTAGTTGCTCACCATCAGAATGGTGTCCTTCAGTGTTTCGCCCTTGGTCGTGCTGGATGTCTTGGCATCAGAGAAGCCGATGACACGGGCGCCAAGGCGATTGGCAGCTGTCTGGAAACTGAGTTGGGTACGAGTAGATGGTTCGAAAAAAAGGGTCGCTACGACCTTTCCCTTCAACAACTCCCTGTTGGGATGCTTTTCAAACTCTTGCGCCATTTCGAGGAGGTACATGATTTTCTCCTTCGAGAGGTCGGCAATCGTCACAAAATTATGTTTTTCCATACGAATTTTGATTGAATGTTCTGAAATCGCCCCCAAAGTTACATATAATTTCTGATTTATGTGCGATATTTCAAAACTTTTATGTAATTTTGCACAAATAAATGAAGAAATAGAGATGAGAAAACATTTTATCTATACATTATGGGGCATTTTTGCCACTTTTGTCGTGTCGGCTATGCTCGCCTTCTTTGCCATCTGGAACGGATGGATCGGTTACATGCCGGACATCGAGGATTTGCAGAATCCTATCAGCAGATTCGCCACTCAGGTGTATTCGTCTGATGGAAAGGTGCTGGGTACATGGAACCTGAACAAGGAGAATCGTATCGTGATACCTTACAAGAAAATGTCACCTTATTTAATAAAGGCACTGGTTGCCACGGAGGATGAACGATTCTATGAGCATTCGGGCATCGACTTCCGTGCGCTCGGTCGTGCCATCGTGAAACGTGGACTCCTGGGACAGACCAATGCCGGTGGTGGATCTACCATCACCCAGCAGCTTGCCAAGCAGCTCTATTCAGAAAAGGCATCGAGTACCTTGGAGCGACTGCTGCAGAAACCGATAGAGTGGGTCATCGCCATCAAGTTGGAGCGATACTATACCAAGCAGGAAATCCTGGCACTCTATCTCAACTACTTCGACTTCCTGCACAATGCCGTGGGTATCAAGACGGCAGCGAATACCTATTTTAATAAGGAACCGAAGGATCTCACCCTCACCGAGGCGGCTACGCTCATCGGTCTCTGCAAGAACCCTTCGCTCTTCAACCCAGTGCGCTATCCGGAGCGTGCCCGCGACAGAAGAAACGTGGTGCTCTCGCAGATGGAGAAGGCGGGCTATCTGGATCATGCTGAATACAGCCAGTATTCGGCAGAACCGCTTACACTCAACTTCCACCGTACCGACCATAAGGATGGTTCGGCTACCTACCTGCGTGAATATCTGCGCAAGTATCTGATGGCTACCCGTCCGGAAAGAAAGGATTATGCATCGTGGAACTATGCTCAGTTTGTTACTGATTCCATCCTCTGGAATACTGATCCTCTGTATGGATGGTGCAACAAGAACTTCAAGAAGGATGGTTCTCCATATAATGTATATAGCGATGGCTTGAAGGTGTTTACCACCGTGGACAGTCGTATGCAGCGATATGCAGAAGAGGCTGTGTATCAGCACGTGGCGCGCTATCTGCAGCCAGCCTTCAGCAAGGAGGTTTCCCGCAAGCCAAGTTCGCCATACAGTGACAAGCTGACCCCTAAGCAGATCAAGGCTATCCTGAACCGCAGCGTCACCCAGTGCGAGCGCTACCAGCAGATGAAGGAAGCGGGATGCTCGGCAGAAGAGATTCACGATACCTTCCGCAAGAAGATTCCGATGACCGTGTTTACCTATCATGGCGACATCGATACACTGATGAGTCCGCTCGATTCCATCCGCTATTACAAGACCTTCCTGCGCAGCGGATTCATGAGCATGGATCCTAAGACTGGTGCCGTGAAGGCATACGTGGGTGGATTGGACTATACCCACTTCATGTATGATATGGTAAGCCTGGGAAGAAGACAGGTGGGTTCTACCATCAAGCCATTCCTCTATAGTCTGGCGATGGAAAACGGTTTCTCGCCTTGCGATCTGGCGCCTAACCGTCAGCAGACCTATATAGTAGCTGGCAGACCATGGACACCTAGAAATGCCAACCATTCGAGATACGGACAGATGGTTCCGCTGAGCTGGGGATTGGCACAGAGTAACAACTGGATCAGTGCCTATCTGATGAGTAAGCTGAATCCGGCGCAGTTTGTCCAGCTGCTGCATGACTATGGTATCAACAACCCGGATATTCACGCCTCTATGAGCTTGTGTCTCGGTCCGTGCGAGGTGAGCGTAAGCGAGATGGTGAGTGCCTATACAGCCTTTGCCAACCATGGTATCCGTACGGCTCCGATGTTTGTGAGCCGCATCGAGGACAACGAGGGTAACACCATTGCTACCTTCCAGCCACGAATGAACGAGGTGATCAGTGCCGACAATGCCATGAAGATGCTCACCATGATGATGGGCGTAGTGGATAATGGTACGGCAGGAGACTGCGCTACCGTTATAAGCTGGAGGGACAGATTGGTGCCAAGACGGGTACTACCAATAACAACAGCGACGGATGGTTCATCGGCTTTACTCCACAGCTGGTAAGTGGCTGCTGGGTAGGCGGTGAGGAGCGCGATATCCACTTCGATTCCATGAATATGGGTCAGGGTGCTACCATGCGCTGCCTATCTGGCTATCTTCATGAAGAAGGTGTATGCCGATACCTCGCTGGGCTACAGTCCGGAGGTGAAGTTTGATATCCCTGCCGATTACAACCCATGCTATCATGTGGGCAGCGGTGGCGAGCAGGATGATTTCGAACAGGTAGATGCCATCGACGAAGTATTCGAATAATTCCTCGGGAAGTGCTCCTGATGCCGTCATCAAAAGGCTATCCGCCATTTTTGCACTCATTTCTTTTAAATAGTGCAAAAATGGCGGATGTTTTTTGCTTATCTCCATTATTTTTTGTATTTTTGCAAAGTTTTAGGGTTCTTGTGCCACAAATGCGTGATGACGAGGAGGTTCCCAAACACTTGATAAAGAGAAAATAATAAAAAAACATTATAATGAACGTTTCATACAAATGGCTTAAAGAATACGTCGATTTCGACTTGACACCACAGGAGACTGCCGATGCGCTGACCTCTTGCGGACTCGAAGTGGACGCTTTGGAGGAAGTACAGTCTATCAAGGGTGGACTGAAAGGTCTTTACGTAGGTAAAGTGTTGACATGCGAGGCGCATCCTAACAGCGATCACCTCCACGTAACAACCGTTGACTTGGGCAAGGGCGAGCCACAGCAGATTGTCTGCGGTGCGCCTAACGTAGCTGCCGGTCAGAAGGTTATCGTCGCCGACCTGGGCTGTGTGCTCTACGACGGCGACCAGAGTTTTACCATCAAGAAGAGCAAGCTGCGCGGTGTAGAGAGCTTGGGTATGATCTGTGCCGAGGATGAGATTGGCGTGGGCACTGCTCACGATGGTATCATCGTGCTCCCAGAGGATGCTCCTGTGGGTCAGCCTGCTGCTGAGTACTATCACCTGGAGAGCGACTGGCTCATCGAGATTGATATCACAGCCAATCGTGCCGATGCACTCGGTCATTGGGGTGTGGCACGCGACCTCTATGCCTGGTTGAAGCAGAACGGTTATGAAACCAGCCTGCATCGTCCATCTTGCGATGAATTCGTAGTAGATAACGAGGAGCTTCCTATCGACGTAGAGATTGAGAATACCGAGGCTTGCAAGCGTTATGCCTGTGTAAGTATCACTGACTGCGAGGTGAAGGAAAGCCCTAAGTGGTTGCAGGACAAGTTGAACATCATCGGCTTGCGACCAATCAACAATATCGTGGATATCACCAACTACATCATGATGGCATACGGTCAGCCATTGCACTGCTTTGATGCCGACATGGTTACCGGTCATAAGATTGTGGTTCGCACCCAGCCAGAGGGCACCAAGTTCGTGACCCTGGATGGCGAGGAGCACACCCTGGGTGAGCACGACCTGAGCATCTGCAATGCCGAGGAGCCAATGTGTATCGCCGGTATCTTCGGCGGTAAGGGTTCTGGTACTTACGAGACCACCAAGAGCGTGGTTCTGGAGAGTGCTTACTTCCACCCAACATGGATCCGCAAGAGCGCTCGCCGTCATGGTTTGAGCACAGATGCCAGCTACCGTTTTGAGCGTGGCGTAGATCCAAACGGACAGATTTATGCTTTGATGCAGGCAGCCATCCTCTGCAAGCAGTTGGCTGGCGGCAAGGTTTCCATGCAGATCAAGGATGTATATCCAGAGCCAATGCAGGATTTCCCAGTTCGCCTGAACTATGAGTATGCTCACCGTCTCATCGGTAAGGAGATTGGTGCTGAGACCATCAAGAGCATCGCTACATCTCTCGAAATGAAGATTGTGAAGGAGGATGCTGAGGGTATCGACCTGCTGGTTCCTGCTTATCGTGTGGATGTTCAGCGTCCTTGCGATGTGGTAGAGGATATCCTCCGTATCTACGGATATAATAATGTGGAGATTCCAACCCAGTTGAAGAGTTCTTTGACAGTTCAGGGCGATGAGGACAAGGCTTATCACAGCCAGAACCTCGTGGCAGAGCAGTTGGTAGGTGAGGGCTTCATGGAGATTCTCAACAACTCTCTGAGCAAGTCAAGCTACTATACAGACCTGGAGCTGAACAAGTATCCTGAGGAGACAACCGTGAAGGTGATGAATCCATTGAGTGCTGATCTCGGCGTGATGCGTCAGACCATGCTCTTCGGCGGTTTGGAGAGCGTAGCCCGCAACATCAACCACAAGAGCCAGAACCTGAAGTTCTTCGAGGTGGGTAACACCTATATATATAATAAGGAGAAGTGGAGCGAGGAGAGTCCTATCAAGGCTTACTCTCAGGAGGCTCACATGTCACTCTTCATCACCGGTAAGCGAGTAGAGGGCAGTTGGGCTCATGCCGATGAGCAGAGCAGCATCTACGAGTTGAAGGCTGTGGTAGAGAATATCCTCCGCCGTGTGGGTATGCCACAGAACAACCTCGTTATCAAGCACAGCGACAACAACATCTTTGCCAAGGGCGTGAACTATGAGACCCGTGCCGGCAAGGTATTGGTAGAGATGGGTATCCTGAGCAACAAGCTGAAGAAGGCATTCGATATTGAGCAGGATGTATTCTATGCCGATGTTCACTGGGATAATCTGGTGAAGACCGTGAAGAAGGTGAACCTTACTTACACAGATATCAGCAAGTATCCATCTGTGAGCCGCGACCTTGCATTGCTCGTTGACAAGAACGTAGAGTTTGCACAGATTGAGCAAATTGCCCATCAGACAGAGAAGAAGTTGCTGAAGAGCGTGGTTCTCTTCGACGTTTATGAGGGTAAGAACCTGCCAGAGGGCAAGAAGAGCTATGCCGTGAACTTCATCCTCCAGGATGAGGAAAAGACATTGAATGACAAGCAGATTGATGCCATCATGAAGAAGCTCATCGCCAACCTCACAGGCAAGCTCAACGCAGAATTGAGATAATGCAGAATGCGATTGACGCAGAATAGAGATAATATTATAAACAAAAACGATAAACATTTAAAATTTTATTCCAATGGGAAGAGCATTTGAATATCGTAAAGCTACAAAGCTGAAAAGATGGGGCCACATGGCCAAGACATTTACTAAGTTGGGTAAGCAGATTGCCATCGCTGTAAAGGCAGGCGGTCCAGAGCCAGAGAACAACCCAACCTTGCGTGCTATCATCGCTAACTGTAAGCGTGAGAACATGCCTAAGGACAATATCGCTCGTGCCATCAAGAACGCTTGTGGCAAGGATACCAGCGATTACAAGGAGGTGACATACGAGGGATATGGCCCTCACGGAGTGGCTGTCTTCGTTGATACATTGACAGATAACACAACTCGTACAGTGGCTGACGTTCGTTCTATCTTCAACAAGTTCAGCGGTAACCTGGGTACAACAGGTTCTCTGTCTTTCCTCTTCGACCACAAGGCTGTGTTTACATTCAAGAAGAAGGAAGGTCTGGATATGGACGAGATGATTCTTGACCTGATTGACTACGGTGTAGAGGACGAGTTCGATGAGGACGAGGAGAACAACGAAATCACTATCTATGGTGCTCCTACAAGCTTCGGCGAGATTCAGAAGCACCTGGAGGCTGAGGGCTTCGAGGTAACTGGTGCTGAGTTCACCTACATTCCTAACGATTTGAAGGAGGTTACTGCCGAGGAGCGCGAGACTATCGACAAGATGGTTGAGAAGTTGGAGGAGTTTGACGATGTTCAGACTGTTTACACCAACATGAAGCCAGAAATTCCTGCAGACGCAGAATAATGATGTTGCAGCAGGAGAAACAGAATAAGTTGACCAAGGTTACTTATCAGACTCATGGTACCTGCTCTAAGTACATCTGTATCAGTGTTGATGAGGATGGAAAAGTGCAGGATACCCAGTTTATCGGCGGTTGCGATGGCAACACCAAGGGCATTTGTGCCTTGATTCAGGGTATGAAGGCAAAGGAAGTCATTGCCCGACTGAAGGGTATCACTTGTGGCAACAAGCCTACAAGCTGTCCAGACCAGCTGGCTACAGCCTTGCAGGAAATGGGATATTAAAACAATAAATCCGCAGAACTTAACGGATGATACGGAAAGATGATGATTCCGTTGATTCTCGTTTAAGTTCTGCGGATTTTTCGTTTCACCGCTTTACGACAGCGTATTTCGCTTCATCGCTTATCAGCAGTTTCTAATCCTTCTAATATTTGAAGACGTCATCCAGCAGAACCTCCTTCGGATTCTTGGCTGAATAATAAACGAAGCGGAAGGTGAAGTGAGCATCCTTGTAAACCTTCAGACCGGGGTTGTTGTCCAATGCCTCTTTCTGGAGTTTGTGGAGCTTATCCTTGTTGGCATCAATCGCCTTCTTGTTGTCCGCTTTGTTGCGAAGAGTCATGTAATAAGAGAATACGCGGGTGTTCTTGTCAAACACGGCGCTGTCTGTTCTGCTGTCGTTTACGTATGGGGTAGGGCAGTATTTCTCTGTGTATTCCTTAGCCTCACGAACCGCCTTATCTTCCAGACTTTCAGTGCAAGATACGACCAAACTAGCTAAAAATATGCTATAAATTACTTTTTTCATCATTATTATATAAATTTTTTGCAAAGATACGAAAAAAAATACTATCTTTGCACTCCAAAGAGAGAAAAATTGTATGGAGAATATAAATAAGATAAGAAATTTCTGCATTATTGCACATATTGACCATGGTAAAAGTACCTTGGCAGACCGATTGTTAGAGAAAACTCAGACCATCAAGATTACTGAGGGTCAGATGCTTGATGATATGGATCTGGAGAGGGAGCGTGGTATCACCATCAAGAGCCATGCCATTCAGATGGAATACAAGGCAAAGGGTGGAGACACTTACATCCTCAACCTCATCGATACTCCGGGACACGTCGATTTCTCTTATGAGGTTTCTCGTTCCATCGCAGCGTGCGAGGGAGCGCTCTTGGTGGTTGATGCCACCCAGGGTGTTCAGGCACAGACCATCTCTAACCTCTATATGGCTATTGAGCATGACCTGGAGATTATTCCGGTCATCAACAAGATAGATATGCCTTCGGCTATGCCGGAGGAAGTGGAAGATGAGATTGTGGATCTCATCGGTTGCAAGCACGAGGATATCCTCCGTGCATCCGGTAAGACCGGCGAGGGCGTTGAGGATGTACTGGAGGCGGTGGTGAACCGTGTTCCGGCTCCTAAGGGAGATGACAAGGCACCACTCCAGGCTTTGATCTTCGACTCTGTATTCAATTCATTCCGTGGTATCATCGCCTACTTCAAGATAGAGAACGGTGTGATCCGCAAGGGCGACAAGGTGAAGTTCTTCAACACCGGAATGGAATATGATGCAGATGAGATTGGCGTACTGAAGATGGATATGATTCCTCGCAAGGAATTGGGTGCCGGTGAGGTAGGTTACATCATCTCGGGTATCAAGAATGCTACCGAGGTAAAGGTGGGTGATACCATTACCCACATCGCACGTCCTTGTGAAAAGGCGATTGCAGGATTCCAGGAAGTGAAGCCAATGGTCTTTGCCGGCGTTTATCCTATCGATCCTAGCGATTACGAGAATCTGCGTGCCTCATTGGAGAAGCTGCAGCTCAACGATGCTTCGCTCACCTTCTCGCCTGAGAGTTCGGTGGCTCTGGGCTTCGGTTTCCGATGCGGATTCCTCGGTCTGCTCCACATGGAGATTGTACAGGAGCGTCTGGACCGTGAGTTCAACATGGATGTCATCACCACCGTTCCTAACGTATCCTATATGGTATATGACAAGCAAGGTGGTGAGAAAGAGGTACATAACCCATCGGGACTGCCAGATCCAACGCTCATCGACCATATCGAGGAGCCGTATATCCGAGCTACCATCATTACAGCTACCAGTTATATCGGTCCTATCATGAAGCTCTGTCTCGACAAGCGTGGAGAGCTTATCAATCAGGAATACGTGAGTGGTAACCGTGTGGAGCTGCATTTCATGCTGCCATTGGGCGAGATTGTAATCGATTTCTACGATAAGCTGAAGAGTATTTCCAAGGGATATGCTTCTTTCGACTATCATATCGATTCCTTCCGTCATTCCGACCTGGTGAAGCTGGATATCCTCTTGAACGGAGAGCCTGTGGATGCCTTGAGTACTTTGACCCATCGCGACAACTCTGTGAGCTTCGGCCGCAGAATGTGCGAGAAGCTGAAGGATCTGATTCCACGTCAGCAGTTTGATATTGCCATTCAGGCTGCTATCGGTGCGAAAATCGTAGCCCGTGAAACTGTGAAGCAGGTGCGCAAGGATGTTACTGCCAAGTGTTATGGTGGTGACGTGAGCCGTAAGCGTAAGTTGCTGGAGAAGCAGAAGAAGGGTAAGAAACGTATGAAGCAGATTGGTAACGTAGAGGTGCCGCAGAAGGCATTCCTTGCGGTGCTGAAGCTTGACTAAGAGATTCGACGAAATAAATTTTAATAACTAGGAGGAACTTAAATTATGAGTGATTTTAAGGTTATCACCCCTAAACGAGACATAGCCAGAGAGCTTGCCCGTAGGTATAGTACGATGACTCATGACGAGTTGGATGTACTGGAATCAATCCTGGAGCCAATCAAGTATGGCAAGGGCGAAAAGATTCTGGTAGAGGGTGAAGTGTGCAGAAACATTTCTTACATCGAGAAGGGATTGGTACGCCAGTTCTATACCAAGTATGATAAGGAGGTAACAGAACACTTAGGTGTTGACCATTCTATCTTCATGTGTATTGAGAGTCTGTTCCGAGAAACCCCTTCTTACCTCCAGGTTGAGGCTTTGGAGCCTACCTTGGTGTATGCTTTGCCGAAGGCGAAGCTTGAGGCGGCTGCCATAAGAAATGTAAACATCCAGATGCTTTACCGTAAGATTCTGGAAGAGAGTTTGATTCAGTCGCAGGTACATGCCGACCTGATGCGATTCGAAACTGCGCCTAATAAGTATAAGCGTTTGTGCGAGATGAATCCGCAGGTGGTGCTCCGTGCGCCGCTTACGTATATCGCAAACTATCTGCAGATGACGTCTGAGACTTTGTCTCGCATCCGATCAAACACTTTGATGTAATGATTATCATAAAAAAATGGTGTAACTTCTTTTTTTGAAGCTACACCATTTTTTTTTGTATTTGTATTTCTTTTATTCAAGTTCAGTTATTCAGCAGTATAGAGGAATCGCTTGATACTCTTCTTAGGAGTCTTCTCAAACTCCTCATCGTGGATGCGAATCTCGCTTACCTTGCTGTAGGCAGGAACCATCGTATTGAGCTCCTGACGGTTCTGCTCCATGATCTCTTCCAGTTCGCTTCTGCCCAGGTTCAGAGACTGAGCCTCGTCGAAGTCTGGATATACCAGAGCCACCAGCTTGTCGCCCTTCTGGATTACCACGCTCTCTGCAACGAGGGCGAGAGAATTGAGCTTATCCTCGATTTCCTCAGGATAGATGTTCTGACCGCTGGCACCGAGCAACATGTTCTTGCTGCGGCCCTTGATGAATACATTGCCGTCGCCATCCATCGTTCCGAGGTCGCCGGAATGATACCATCCGTTCTCATCGATGGTCTGCTTAGTTGCCTCCTCATTCTTGTAGTAACCCAGCATCACGTTAGGACCCTTGGCAAGGATTTCGCCTGGTACGTTCTCCGGATCCGGACTGTCGATGCGAACCATCATGTGGAGCGCTGCCTTACCACAAGAGCCCGGTACGAAGTTCTTGTAATCTTCGTAGCAGATGATAGGCGCACATTCTGTAGCACCATAACCCACTGTATATTTGAAGCCTACGCCGTGGAGGAATCTTTCTACTTCCTGGTTGAACGCAGCACCGCCGATAATCACCTCATAGAAGTTGCCACCGAAGGCATTGGATACCTGGTCGCAGATCTTCTCCTTCACCTTCTTGCTGATAACAGGCATGTGGAGGAGCATGCGCATACGGTTGTTCTGAATCTTAGGGAATACCTTCTTGCGGATAATCTTCTCGATAACCAGAGGCACAGCGATGATAACAGCTGGCTTGATGCGTCCGAATGCCTCGGCGATGATGGCTGGGCTAGGGATGCGGGTGAGATAGAAAATATGACAACCCTTGATGAACTCGAAGATAAACTCGAACGCCATACCATACATGTGGGCCATCGGCAGGATGCTGATGACTGAATCTCCAGCCTTGATCTTCTTGCCCAATACATTCTCGGCAAAGTCGGCATTGCTCCACAGCGCACGGTATGGAACCATCACACCCTTGGAGAAACCGGTAGTACCACTGGTATAGTTAATCATAGCCAACTCGTTAGGATCCTGGTCGATATAGTAGCTGACGTGGTTCTTGCGGAAGTACTTTGGGTACTTGATACCGAACATCTCGTTGAGGTGCTCACGGGCATAAGTCAACTTGTCGGTACGTGAAACCACGAGCGAGTAATCTGGAATGTAGATGATACCTTCCAGACCCGGCATCTTGGTTGCATCTACCTGTGTAGCAACAACGTCACCCACGAAGAGCAGCTTGGCGTCGCTGTGGTTCACGATATTGTGAATCTGTTCTGGCATGAACTCATGCAGGATAGGCACTGCGATGGCACCATAGGTTAGGGTAGCGAGGAAAGCCACTGCCCAATTGGCACTGTTTCTACCACAAAGAGCAATCTTGTCGCCCTTTACTACGCCGGAGTTTTCAAACATGATGTGCAGCTTCTCTATCTTGCGTGCTACATCGTGATACTGCAAGGTAGCTCCCTTGTAGTCGGTCAAGGCATCCATATCCCAATGGTCTATGATGCTCTGCTGGATAAGTGCGTTAAAGCTAGGAATTTCCATATTCTTATTATTTAACGATTTTTCTAAGTTCATATTTTTCTCGTACTTGAAGTCTCTATCTCTGGGTAACGCTTTGTTTCGCGTATTATATCACGTCCTGGTATAGGTAACGCTTGATAGACTTCTTGGCTGTCTTTTCAAATTCGGTGTCGTGCAGCTGGATGCGTGATATCTGCGCAAAGCTAGGCATCTGCATATTCAGTTCCTTTCGGTTCTGCTCCATGATGTTGGCGAGGTCTTCGTCTGAGAATCCCAGGTCCTGACTCTCTTCCATCTCTGGATGAACGAGTGCCACGAGCTTGTCGTCCTTCTGCAGTACGATGCTTTCGTTGACCATTGCCATGGAGTTGAGCTTATCCTCAATCTCTTCCGGATAGATGTTCTGTCCATTAGGACCGAGCAGCATGTTCTTGCTTCTACCTCTTACGAAGAAGTGACCATCGGCACTCATCGTTGCCAGGTCGCCGGTATGGAACCATCCATCCTCATCAATCACGGCATCGGTAGCCTCCTGGTTCTTGTAGTAGCCCTTCATCACGTTGATGCCGCGGCAAACCAGTTCGCCTGCCACGTTTTCAGGGTCATCGCTCAGTACCTTTACCTCCATGTGCTTCACGGCAACACCACAGCTGCCTGCCACATAGTTGTCCTGATGGGCAAAGGTAATGAGCGGAGCGGTTTCCGTAGTACCGTAACCCATGGCGATAGGGAAGCCGATGCTGATGAAGAAGTTCTCTATCTCCTTGTTGAGTGGAGCACCACCCACAACCACCTCGTAAGGACGCTCGCCAAACTTGCGCAATACAAACTCGCGAACCTTCTCCTTGATGCGCTTGTTGATGACAGGCATGTTCATCAGCAGTCGGGCACGGTTGGTCTGGATATGTGGGAACACTTCTTTTCTCACGATCTTATCTACCACGAGTGGTACGGCAAAGATGATGTCTGGCTTGATTTCTGCCAGCGCCTCAGAGATGAGCGTAGGGCTCGGAAGGCGGGTGAGGAAGAAGATGTGGTTACCCATCGCCATATTGTAGATGAACTCGGTCATGAGTCCATACATGTGAGCCATCGGAAGGGTAGAGAGGATGTTGCAGTTCTTGCCAATCTTGGGACTTACCGTATCCATCAGATAATCGAGATTACCCCAGAGGCTCTGTATGGCAACATCACACCCTTGGAGAAACCTGTGGTTCCGCTGGTGTAGTTGATCATCGCCAGTTCTTCCGGATCATCCACATGATATTTTACATGCTCAGGGCGGAAGTACTTGGGATATTTATGACCAAACATTGCGTTGAGATGCTCGCGGGCATAAGTCAGTTTCTCTGAACGGGAAATGACGAGTGAATTATCCGGCAGATAGATGATGCCTTCCAGTGTAGGCATTTCATCGGGAGTAATCTCCGTAGCCACCACATCACCCACAAACAGGAGCTTGCTCTCGCTATGGTTCACGATGTTGTGAATCTGCTCAGGTTTGAATT
Source organism: Prevotella sp. AM34-19LB (assembly GCF_003468525.1). Taxonomy (NCBI): domain Bacteria; kingdom Pseudomonadati; phylum Bacteroidota; class Bacteroidia; order Bacteroidales; family Prevotellaceae; genus Prevotella; species Prevotella sp. AM34-19LB. The sequence goes on from NZ_QSIG01000002.1 coordinate 113,619, forward strand.
CGTTCTGTATAGGCACGACGATTGCACCATAGGTGATAATAGCCAGGAAAGCTACTGCCCACTGGCTACTATTTCTACCGCAGACGGCAATCTTGTCGCCCTTCTTGACATCGCTGTTTTCAAACAGGATGTGCAGTTTCTCTATCTTTCTGGCAACATCGTGGTACTGGAGTGTAGCGCCCTTATAATCGGTGAGCGCATCCAAGTGCCAATTCTTGATGATGCTTCTCTCAATATACGAGTTAAAACTTGGTATTGAATTCATTGCACAGTTTACAAAATTTTGTGCAAAGGTACGGAAAATACTGCACATCGCAAAATAAAATGTGCATTATTTTATAGATTAGCGTAAAATATTTTAGAAACTAGGTAAAAATATATAGTTTTATCCCATTATTGCCATTTGATAGTGACAATAATGGGATGATTTTCACTGATTCGTTAGTCTGAATCCTATTCATCTGCCGTGAATCCTATTCGTATCTCATCGATTTGGCAGGATGGATATGAGAGATGAGGTAACTTGGCGCTACCAGCATGAAGATGCTGATGAAGAGGGTGGCTACGTTCAGTGCCACAATGAGGAGCCAGTTGAACTCTACCGGTACCGTACTTACGTAGTAAGTCTGGGCATCGAGCTTTACCATTCCCGTGAAATGCTGAAGGGCAAGAAGTCCCAGTCCGATGACATTGCCCAGTAACATTCCCTTGCCGATGATGAATACGGCAAACCAGAGGAAGGTGTGGCGGATGGTCTTGTTGCGGGCACCCAGTGCTTTCATCACTCCAATCATTGAAGTGCGCTCCAGGATAATGATGAGCAATCCGCTGATCATCGTTACGCCTGCCACGATGAGCATCAGTCCCAGGATAATCCATACATTCAGGTCCATCAGGCTGAGCCATTGGAAGATGTTCGGATTCAGCTCCTTGATGGTGGCGCTGCTGTAGGTTTCTCCGTAATGATCTACGGTACGGTTCACCTTATTGATAACATAGTCTTCCGTCTCGTTGAGCTTGTCGAAGTCCTTCACGGTCAGCTCGGCACCGCTTGCCTGGTCATCCTCCCATCCATTCAGCTTCACGGCTGTATAGAGGTCGGTATAGACCATCAGTTCATCATACTTCTTGAGATTGGTCTCGTAGATGCCCGCGATGGTGAACCGGCGCATTCTCACGCCCTGGTTGTCGATGAAGTAGGCGAAGATGCGCTCGCCGTTCTTCAGCTTCAACTTGTTTGCCATCAGCTTGGAAATCAGAATCTGGTTATGGCTGGCTTTGTCATTAAACTTCGGTATGCTTCCTTCCACCATGTTCTGATGGATGAAGGTAGAATCGAAATCCGGTCCCACACCCTTGAGCACTACGCCCAGGAAATCGTTGTCGGTCTTGAGGATTCCTTCTTTCATGGCAAAGCGCTGCACATGTTTCACACCCGGAATCTTCTGGAGCACCTTCACCATCGAGTCGTTCATCACCACCGGATACTGGTTCTGCTGCTGCAGGGTCATGAAATCCGCCACCTGGATATGGCTTCCGAAGCCTATCACCTTGTCGCGGATGGTGTGCTTGAATCCCAGCACCACGCATACCGACATGATCATGATGGCGAGTCCGATGGCAACACCGGCTGTGGCAATATGAATAGCAGGGCGAGAAACTTTACGTTTGTCGCCCTGATCACTATATAATCTTTTTGCTATAAACAGAGGAAAATTCATATTTCGTCTTCACTTTCTTATAGTCCTTCATCCTCCACTCTTCCCGGATAAGCTTCGAGAGCCTTGGCAAGAACAATCAATGCGCGGTTCAAGTCGTCCTTCTTCAAGACGTACGCCATACGCACCTGGTTGCGGCCGGCACCAGGAGTGGTGTAGAAACCGGAGGCAGGAGCCATCATTACGGTCTCGCCCTCATAATCAAACTCTTCCAGGCACCATCGGCAGAACTTGTCTGAGTCGTCGATAGGCAACTTGGCTACGGTATAGAAGGCACCCATTGGGATAGGAGAGTAAACGCCAGGAATGCGGTTGAGACCGTCAATCAGGCACTTACGTCGCTCTACGTACTCATCATATACATCGCGATAGTACTCCTCGGGAGCATCGAGTGAAGCCTCGGCAACAATCTGACCGATGAGTGGAGGAGAGAGGCGAGCCTGGCAGAACTTCATCACAGCCTTGCGGATTTCGGCATTCTTGGTAATCAGGGCACCCACACGGATACCACATTCGCTGTATCGCTTGGAAACAGAGTCGATGAGTACGGTATTCTGCTCGATACCCTCCAGGTGCATCGCACTGATGTAAGGGCTGCCGGTATAGATATACTCGCGGTAAACCTCATCAGAGAAGAGGTAGAGATCGTACTTCTTCACCAGGTCGCGAATCTGGTTCATCTCTCTGCGGGTATAGAGATAGCCGGTAGGGTTGTTCGGGTTACAAATCAGGATGGCACGGGTGCGCTCATTGATGAGTTCCTCAAACTTCTCCACCTTAGGCAGGGAGAAACCCTCCTCGATGGTAGTGGCGATGGTACGGATCTTGGCACCCGCCGAGATGGCGAACGCCATATAGTTGGCATAGGCAGGTTCTGGCACGATAATCTCGTCTCCTGGGTTCAAGCAACTCATGAAAGAGAAGAGCACAGCCTCAGAACCTCCCGATGTGATGATGATATCATCGGCAGTTACGTTGATATTGAATTTTTTGTAATAATCTACTAGCTTCTCACGATAACTGAGATAGCCCTGACTTGGAGAATACTCCAAGATGGTGCGGTCGATGTGTTTCAGCGCATCGAGACCACACTGTGGAGTAGGCAGGTCAGGCTGACCAATATTGAGGTGATATACCTTTACTCCACGTTTCTTTGCTGCGGCAGCCAGTGGAGCCAACTTCCTGATAGGTGACTCTGGCATTTCAAGACCGCGTACAGATATTTCTGGCATCTTTTCTAAATAATTCTTTCTGTTATTAACCCTAGCAAGCAGTTTCCTCTTCCAGGCACGGTACTTAGCCAGCCTTATCAGATGAAACAATATCTCGCAAATCGACTGCAAAGATACGTAATTTCATTGAAAATACGTAATAGATTGGGTTAAAATTTGATTTTTTAGTAAAAAACTCTTTATTCTGTTGTTCTTCTCCATTCTTTTTTATAACTTTGCATCATCTTTCGGCGCTTTCACCCTGCCTATCATATAATAGGTGGAAAGGGAAAAGGTGGTCAGGAAAAGGATAATAAAACAAAGATTTTAAACATTAGTAAAAGGAAAAGAAATTATGAGAAGTAGAACAAGCACTTGGTTTGAGACAAAGGTTAAATATCAGAAGACAATGGAGGATGGTTCAGAAAAGGTGGTTTCTGAAGCATACGTAGTTGATGCCCTGAGTTTCACCGAGGCAGAGAGCGCTATTATCGACGAGATGTCTGTCTATGTAAGCGGCGAGTTGAAGGTCAGCGGTATCGGTAAGGCTTGCTATGGAGAGATTTTCTTCAGCGATATTGATGATGATGACAAGTGGTACAAGGCTAAGCTCCAGTTCATCACCATCGATGAAAAGTCTGAAAAGGAGAAGCGCTCTAACGTTACATATCTCGTACAGGCTAAGTCTTTGGCCCGTGCACTCCGCTATATCGACGAGGTGATGGGCAAGACCATGATTGACTATGATGTAGTAGGCTTGAACGAGACCAAGCTGATGGATGTTTTCGAGCACCATGCTCCTGGCGACAAGAAGGAGGAGAAGAACGACGTGCCTGAGTACGAGCAGCAGAATCAGTAAAGAAAGGGAGGAAGAACTATGTATGATGTAAAAGGAAATCTTCATGAAGTGTTGGGCAGCTTGCCTGCAGGGGTTAGCCTTGTAGCCATCAGCAAGTTTCATCCCAACGAGTTTATTGAGGCGGCGTATGCCGAGGGGCAGCGCATCTTTGGCGAGAGCCATGAGCAGGAACTTGCCAAGAAGGTGGCTTCCCTGCCTAAGGATATCCAGTGGCATTTCATCGGTCATCTGCAAAGTAATAAGGTGAAGTACATTGCTCCTTATATCTCCATGATTGAGTCGGTGGATAGCCTGAAGCTCCTGAAGGAGATTAACAAGCAGGCTGCCAAGCACGACCGCGTGGTGAAGGTGTTGCTGGAACTGCATATTGCCGAGGAAGATACCAAGTCGGGGCTTTCGCTCAATGCCTGCCGTGAACTTCTGGAGTCTGGCGAGTGGAGAGAGATGCCTCATGTGCAGATATGCGGCTTGATGATGATGGCATCGAATACCGATGATGAACAGCAGATTGCCTCTGAATTTGATGAGGCTGCCAAGTTCTTCGATGAGGTAAAGGCAAAGTATTTCGCCGATGATGATGCCTTCTGCGAGCGCAGCTGGGGTATGAGCCACGACTATCATATCGCTGTCAAGCACGGCAGTACGATGGTGCGTGTGGGTACTACCATCTTCGGTCCTAGAATCTATTAAAAGAATATGAAAAATCCCTAGACGATTGCTGATATCGCCTAGGGATTTTTGTTTTGTTCCTAATGGAAATTGTATCTGATGTTTTTAATGATTGTCTTCACTGTTAATGATGATTGTCTTCATCATTAATGGCATTTGTTCTTATCCTTAATGATAATCTATGTTCAATAGTGTTGAACCTATGTTCAGCACTGCTGAACTTAAGTTCAACACTGTTGAACACACATTCAACGTCGCTGAACGTAGCTTTCTATTCATAGCGGAAGTTTTTCCTCTTAGTATATTACCTTCTTTCCCTTATTGGTGATGTAAAGATGTCCCTTGAGAGGGGTGGCAATCTTCCTGCCTTCCAGGTCGAAGTATTCGGTTGGGGTGGAGGAAGCATCCTTGTCAAGAAGGGTGTTCTCGATATCCGTAGCCTTGAAGTCCTTGAGATAGTCGAAGCTGACGATGCCGGTAGCCTCATCCTTTGCGATGTTGTAGAGTGGACGGGTAGTCATCGTGCTCCAGTTGAACTTCACTTCTGTCAGACTGTTGATGTCGCTTCCATCCTTTCCTATTTTATAGGCAGGGAATGGATCATTCCAGCAGCTCTCCCAATATTGATTTGCCGTATATTTGTTATTGCCGATATTTGCCTGGTTGATGACCAGACCATCTGCAGGAACAATCGTTACTCTAGGAATACCGACTACATTATTAGGCTGTCCGTGAGATGTACTTTATCGATATCGCTGTAATCGATGCGCCATACCAGCAAGCCGTATCCTGGAAGCGCCTTGTACCAACCTTCGTTTCTGATGTTCTGGAGGAGGAGAATTTCTCCCTTGGCTCTTTCCATCAACTCCTTCTTTTCCTGAGCCGTTGGGTCGGTTGTAGAGTAATTCTCGTTGATTCGGAAATTATCTTCGTTCACATCAGCCTCAATCTTGTAGGCTTTTGATGCCTGGTCGTATGGCTCCAGGGTGAGTTGCTGTGCCTGTGTATTATCGAGCGTAGTAGGGGTAGCCCATCCCATCAGCATCTTCTGCCATGGTGAATAAGGGGTAGGGCGGTAGCCGTTGTCAGTATATTCGCCTGCATCCATCACATCCCAGAACTCTGGTGACTGGTTGTCGGCATTCTTATACTCGGTATCGTAATGATCAGGCAAACCCATAGTATGAGAGAACTCGTGACAGAAGAGTCCGATGCCATTGATGGAAGGGGTTTTGGAATCTGGCGAACCGTTCAACTCGTTGTTGAGACCATAGCGGCAGATTCTGCAACCATTGTAAATCAGATATTCCTGTGGCATGATTTTGTTGCCTGCCACATTATATTTATAGAAATTGTCGGTACCCGATTTAGGCCAGAGATAGTCGTCGGAATTTCCGCTGATACTCTGCGAATAGCCGGCATAGATGATGTAAACCAAATCTACGAACTTGTCGCCATCGGAATCATATTTAGAGAAATCAATCTTGTCGGCAACCTTGTTGCAGGCCTCACTGATCATCTGCTTGAAATTCTTATCTGTACCATTTTGAACATTTTTATCATCTGCTCCATAGTATGCAGATTTCTGACTGACAGTAACTGGACCTACGATGTCGAACTGTGGGGTGAATTTGCCCATGCTGCATTCCTTGAAATACTCCTTTACCGAACCGTAGTTGACATCTTCCTGATTGAATACCGAAGCATCCTGGCTAGGTACTGCTGTGCCGAAATCGGCATTGAGGTAATGGTTGAAAGTGGCAACGGGATTGCTGCTCTTGAACTTCACATCCTGAAAATCTACCAGGATAACCAGCGCCTTGGGCGATCCTAAATGAGGAAAATAGGCTGGGGCTATTGATCCAATGCCGTTTGCTCTAGTCTTGAGAGTATTGATAACTGTAGCTTTTCGGGCACTGAGCGTCTCGGTAGAGATGATTTCGTATTTCCCGTTATCACTCTTCTTCAGCGGAGTGCCGTCGAGAAGCGAGTAATACGAAAAATGCTCATCTCCATGGAGAGTTGCTGATACGATGGTATCATCTACCAATTGTAATTGGGTGATACCTGGTTTCGCCTTGACTGCAAACATGGTAGTGGCAGACATCAAAGCGAGTGTTAGGCATAGGATAATCTTTTTCATCATTATTATGGATTAGTTACTGAATCATTATTATGGATTGGTTCTGGATCCCGCTTCAGAAGGGGCAATTATCTGAAATAGTATTGTCCCTTCTTCTGAGTCTGGTTTCCAAACTCGATGGCATGATGTGGACAATGGTGATAGCAGGTAAAGCAGGTGAGGCAATCCTTATGGTGCAGCCAGACTGGATATTCGCCATGTCCGCCCTTGATATCACCTACCGGACATACGTTGGCACAGATGCCGCACTTCACGCAACGGTCTTTCTCTACGTGGAAACGCTTGTCGGTGATGAGTACATTCTCGAAGAAACCACCTACTACCTTGGTGAAGAACCATGGGATAGGTCCTTTGACCAATCGGTTGATGCCTTCCTTCCGGTCGAAGATCTCCTCGCAGACTACTGCAAGTTCCTGTGCCGCATTTTCCTTCTTCCGGATTTCACGCTCCTTCGGATCCACATCCATGAACGGCAGACCGATGTACGATTCCGGCATGATGAGAGAGTAGGAGGATGATACTTCCGTAATGCCCAGAGCCTGAAGCGATGGGTTCAGGGAAATCACCTCGTTGAGATTCTCTATGGTTAGTCCGATGCTGTCGCCTGCCGTGCAGACGCAATAGGTGAAGGGGCGATTCTTCAGACAGTCATCGGCTTTCGCCTTGTTTCCGCCAGTGGCATCAGATGGTTCTCTCTGAATCTTCATCTTGCAGATAAATTCCCTTACCAGTTTCGGCACACGCCATCCATGTATGGGGAAAACGAATCCGAGCCGTTCATTCTCTTTCAGAATAAACGGCTCGGCTAAGTTATGGCTTGAATCATCTGCCCTCATGTAAGGAGCGATGGATATCAAGTCTTCACGAGTAGCCGCCGCCAGTTTCGACGCCGCCCACTTGGTATTTCCTGTTCCAGAAAAATAAAATATCATATCAAGCTTACTTCTTCTCGTTCATCACGCCCTCTATATAGATGCGCGACATCTCTACATTGCCATTGGTACGAACGGTGATGCTCTTCTTGAAATGACCAGGGAACATACCTTTGCCATTGTAGGTAACACTGATCTGTCCCTTCTGACCTGGAGCGATTGGCTGTTTGGTATAAGATGGCACGGTGCAACCGCAGCTAGCGATAGCCTGGTTGATGACGAGAGGCTTGTTACCCACATTGGTGAAGGTGAATACTGCCTTCTGCACAGGAGCGGTCTCTTCGAAAGTACCAAAGTTGTGCACTACCTTTTCAAACTTGATTTCTGCCTGAGCTGAGGCTGTTGCTACCATAGCTACGAGCATCGTCAAAGCCAATATGATTCTTTTCATCTTTATATCCTTTCTTTATTAAATTTACTTATTGATGTACCTTATTATATACTAATTATATGCTAATTGGATGCAAAAGTACATATAAAGTTTATTATAGCGCTACTTTTTTACATTATTTTATATAATTCTTAAGAAATTTACCAGTTAAGCTGGTTTTGCATGCGGCAACTTCCTCTGGAGTACCGGCTATCACGAGGTTACCGCCCTTGTCGCCACCCTCTGGTCCGAGGTCGATGATATGGTCGGCACACTTGATGACATCCAGGTTATGTTCGATAACTACCAAGGAATGACCTCGTTCTATCAGTGCCTGGAAAGCATGGAGCAGGCGCTTGATATCATGGAAGTGCAGACCGGTGGTTGGCTCATCGAAGATGAAGAGCGTAGGCGACTGGTCTTCCTTGCCGATAAAGTAGGCGAGTTTCACACGCTGGTTCTCACCGCCGGAGAGGGTGCTGGAGTTCTGACCGAGCTTGATATAGCCCAATCCAACCTCCTGCAGAGGCTTGAGTTTGCTGACGATGATGCGGCAGGCATCGAAATCGCCCACATGGTGCTGGAGTCTTTCATCGCTGAAGAACTCTATCGCCTCGTTCACGGTCATGTTCAGCACATCATTGATGTTCTTTCCTCCGTAGTGTACCTCCAGGATATCGTGCTTGAACCGCTTGCCCTTGCATGCCTCGCAGGTAAGGGTGAGGTCTGCCATAAACTGCATCTCGATGGTTACGTATCCTGCTCCCTTGCATTCCTCGCATCTTCCGCCCTCGGTATTGAAGGAGAAGAATTGTGGGGTGAATCCCATCTGCTTGGCGAGTGGCTGGTTGGCAAAGAGGGTGCGGATGGCATCGTATGCCTTCAGATAGGTGGCAGGGTTGCTGCGGGTACTCTTGCCGATAGGGTTCTGATCTACAAACTCCACGTGCTTGATGGCATCCACATCGCCTTCCAACGAACTGTATTCGCCAGGGGCATCTGCCACCAGGTCTAGATGGCGGCGGAGGGCAGGATAGAGGATTCCCTTGATGAGGGAACTCTTGCCCGAACCGGATACGCCGGTGATGACGGTGAAGATGTTGAGCGGAATCCTTACATCGATGCCGCGGAGATTGTTCATTCGGGCTCCCTTGATCTCGATGGCCCTGTTCCATGCACGATGACTGGCAGGAACGGCAATCTCCTCCTTGTGGGTGAGATACTGGATGGTATGGCTCTCCGGGAATTTCTCCAGAAGGGCTTTCTGCTGCTCTGGGTCGGTGGATGAGTATTCGGATGAAGGACCCGCATATACGAGTCTTCCACCCAGTCTTCCTGCCTCCGGACCGATATCGATGAGATAATCGGCAGCACGCATGATTTCTTCGTCATGCTCAACCACTACCACGGTGTTGCCCAGCTGCTGCAACTCTCTCAGTACCTTGATGAGTCGGTCGGTATCTCGGCTATGGAGTCCGATACTTGGCTCGTCGAGGATATACACGCTGCCTACCAGCGAAGAACCGAGACTGGTGGTGAGGTTGATGCGCTGGCTCTCTCCTCCGGAAAGGGAGTTGGAGAGACGGTTGAGGGTGAGATAGCCAAGTCCCACATCCAGAAGGAATTGCAGTCGGTTGGTAATCTCGGTCAAGAGTCGCTTGCCCACTTCCCGCTCATGCTCTGTCAGTTCCAGCTTCTGGAACCATGCGCTGAGATTGGTAATCGACATATCTACCAGCTCGGTGATGCTCTTTCCGCCAATCTTCACATAGTTGGCTTCCTTCTTGAGTCGGGTGCATGGCAATCCGGACAGATGGTCTTGCCGCGGAATCTGCTCAGCATCACGCGGTATTGTATCTTGTACTGGTTCTCCTTCACCATTCTGAAGAATTCGTCGATGCTCACCCGGTCGTGCGGGTCGCGCTTCTTATCCGAGGCAATCCATGCCAGAGCCAGTCTTTCTCCTTCTGGGTGAGTTCGTAGTAAGGCTTGAAGATCGGGAAGTTGTATGGCTCCGCACGTCGGATGAATTCCTTGAGCCACATACCCATCTTCTCTCCACGCCAGCATACCACGCATCCATCGTAGAGACTCATGGAAGTGTTTGGGATGACGAGCTTCTCGTCGATGCCGATGACGCTTCCGAATCCCTCGCAGGTAGGGCAGGCACCCAATGGGGAATTGAAGGCAAACATGTTGTCGGTTGGTTCCTCGAAGGTGATGCCGTCGGCTTCGAACCGGGTAGAGAAATCGTAGCTGATATTGCTCGGCAGGAAGAGGAGACGGCAGGCACCGTCGCCCTCGTAGAAAGCAGTCTCGGCTGAATCGGTGAGGCGGCTGATGTCATCCTTCTCGTCGCTTACCGAAGCACGGTCGATGACGAGGAAGATATCCTCCGGCTTGGCATTGCCCTGGAAATCGTCTATGCGGATGAATTCACCTTTCACCAGAATGCGTGCGTATCCCTCCTGAAGATACATCTCCAGTTGCTTTTCCAGGCTTCTGCCTTCTACGATATGTAAAGGGGCAAGGATTACAAACTTGGTGCCCTTGGAAAACTGTCGGGTGCAGGCGAGCACATCCTCGGTAGTATGGCGCTTCACTTCCTGTCCGCTGATAGGCGAATAGGTTTTGCCGATACGGGCGAAGAGCAGGCGCAGGTATTCGTAGATTTCCGTGCTGGTGCCCACGGTGGAACGTGGGTTGCGGGAAATCACCTTCTGCTCGATGGCGATGGCAGGAGGTAATCCCTTGATGAAATCACATTCCGGTTTGCTCATTCTGCCCAGAAACTGGCGGGCATACGAAGACAGCGACTCCACATATCGGCGCTGTCCCTCGGCATATAAGGTGTCGAAAGCCAATGAAGACTTGCCCGACCCGGAGACACCCGTGATGGCAACAAACTTGCCTTGCGGTATCTTCACGTCGATGTTCTTCAGGTTGTTGGCTCTCGCCCCCTTGATCTCTATATATTTCTCTTTCCCCATTTTCTTTTTATTACTTTTAAGATTAGGACTTGGGACCTATTTACCTTTTTACCCTTTATTCGTGGTGATAAGGTTCACCTTTTATAATAGTACATGCGCGATAGAGCGCTTCTGTAAAGATGAGGCGTACCATCTGATGCGAGAAGGTCATCTTGGAAAGGGAGATCTTCTCGTTGGCGCGGTCATATACAGCCTGTGAGAAACCGTAGGGACCGCCGATGACAAACACGAGTCTTCTGGCAGTAGCCTGCTTGCGCTCTATCCATTTGGCAAACTCGATGCTTCGGAACTCCTGTCCGTGCTCATCCATCAGCACCACGGAGTCTGATGGCTGAATCAGTTTCAGAATCAGTTCACCCTCCCGTTCCTTCTGCTGCTGTTCGCTGAGACTCTTGGTGTTCTTGAGCTCCGGAATCGTTGTTATATTGAGGGCATATAGTGGTGATGCGCTCGGCATAATCCTTGATGCCCGCAATAAAATGCTTGTTTACGGTCTTGCCGACCAATATCAGTTCAGTTTTCATCTTTTAAATGGTAAGCTATAAACTATTAACTGTAAACGATTAACTTTTATAGTATCCTTTCTTTTCCAGCTTCGGGTTCTTAGGGAACCATCCCTTCTCGCAGCGTTCTTTCTGTTCGAAGAGTTCCCCGATGCTCCAGAGACAGGAAGCACCCAGCACACCGAGAAGGGCAGAGTAGAGAACATTCGCAACCAGGAAGGCTGCACCCACGCTGATAATACCCGCAACCAGGAACACCCACCAGTAGCGGGTGCCCGTATGATATTCTACCTTGATGACAATAGGGTGGAAGAGTCCTATTATTAAAAAGGTGGAAACGGCGATGATAACGCCCGTATAATATATTTCCATAAGCTTTTTTTTAATTACTTTTTTGTTTCAATGTGCAAAAATACAAAAAAAACTCCAATCTTGTTTGGTTTCTCGAATATTTTATATATCTTTGTACGCAAAAAGAGAAATATTGTGCTGTTTTCGGGCACAACCCTCTGATAGAATAATATTAATAACAAAATAGAATCAAACTATGGCTAATAACGCAGAATTGATTAAGCAGTGTGAAGAAAGAGCACAGCAGTGGCTCACACCTGCTTTTGATGAAGAAACTCGTAACGAAGTAAAGGCAATGCTCGAGGCTGAGGATAAGTCAGCACTCGTAGATGCTTTCTATCAGAACCTGGAGTTCGGTACTGGTGGTTTGCGCGGTATTATGGGCGCAGGTACCAACCGAATGAACAAATATATCGTTGGTATGGCTACACAGGGCTTTGCTAACTACATCCTCAAGGCTTTCCCAGGTGAGGAGAACCTTTCTGTTGTTGTAGGCCATGACTGCCGTAACAACTCTCGTCTCTTCGCAGAGACTGTTGCTGCCATCTTCTCTGCTAATGGCATCAAGGCTTATCTCTTCGAGAGCCTCCGTCCTACACCAGAGATTTCATTCGCTATCCGCGAGCTCGGTGCCAAGGCTGGTGTCAACGTTACTGCTTCTCACAACCCTAAGGAGTACAATGGCTACAAGGCTTACTGGAGCGATGGCGCTCAGGTGCTGGCTCCACACGATACCGGTATCATCGAGGAGGTGAACAAGGTTACTATCGGCCAGGTGAAGTTCGAGGCTAACTGGGATAAGATCCAGATCATCGGTGGTGAGATGGATTACGACTATATGACTGCAGTTCATTCTGCTATGATTGACCAGAATGTCATCCTCCGCCAGAAGGACCTCAACATCGTTTACTCTGCTATGCACGGTACAGGTCGTGTCATCGTTCCTCTCTGCTTGCGTTCTTGGGGCTTCCAGAACATCAATGTGGTTCCTGAGCAGATGGTTGTAGATGGCAATTTCCCAACAGTGGTTTCTCCTAACCCGGAGAATGCTGAGGCAATGACTCTCGGTATGAAACTCGGTACCAGGTTGAACGCTGACCTCGTGGTTGCTACTGACCCTGATGCCGACCGCCTCGCTATCGTTTGCCGCGATGACAAGGGCGAGTGGATGATCATCAACGGTAACCAGACAGCCATGATGTTCTGCTACTACATCATTGAGAACAAGAAGAAGTTGGGCAAGTTGAAGCCAACAGACTTCCTCGTAAAGACCATCGTTACAACAGAGGTTATCGCAGAGATTGCCAAGAAGAACAACGTAGAGTTGCGCGACTGCTACACAGGTTTCAAGTGGATTGCACGCGAGATTGCTATCTCTGAGGGCAAGCAGCAGTATATCGGTGGTGGTGAGGAGAGCTTCGGCTTCTTGCCATACGACAAGGTACGTGATAAGGATGCTCCTGCATCTATCTGCCTGATTTGTGAGATTGCTGCCTGGGCTAAGGATCAGGGCAAGACTCTCTACGATCTCCTGATGCAGATCTATGCAGAGTATGGCTTCAGCAAGGAGTTTACTGTAAACGTGGTTCGCCCAGGTAAGACAGGTGCTGACGAGATCAAGCAGATGATGGCAGACTTCCGTGCTAACCCTCCACAGGAGTTGGGTGGCAGCAAGGTGGTTACCTGGAAGGACTACCAGAGTCTGGAGGTGAAGCATGCTGACGGCAGCGTAGAGAAGCTCGATATGCCTGCTACAAGCAACGTGCTCCAGTGGTTCTGCGATGACAATACCAAGATCAGCGTTCGCCCTTCTGGTACAGAGCCTAAGATCAAGTTCTATATTGAGGTAAAGGATCCTTCATTCAAGTGCGCTGGCTGCTACAACCGCTGCACAGCTGCTGCTATGGATAAGATCGAGGCTATCAAGAAGAGCTTGAACCTGGATTAATAAAAGCAATTGAACTTTATATGAATGTGTGGGGGGTGAAATCTTCGCTTGCACATTCCTCTGAAAGATATTTTTTGATGCATTATTTATTTCCAACTTTGAATAATGCAATTTCCCGGCGAGAAGTCATCCTGACTTCTCGCCATTTTGAATTTGATAGGTATATGGATAATAAGAGAAAGATTATTGCCCTTTTAATGGGACTCTCGCTAGGAGGTCAGTCTGTCTATGCCCAAGGGTATAGTTCTGGCAACGTGTCTCTGTTTTGCTCGCCCGATACACTCAGGGGTGTCCAGATAGGTGCCTTTTCCAGTGTGGTGCGCCAGCAGATGCGTGGTGCGAGCCTGGCTGGTATCATCAATTCGGTGGGCGATGATATGCGCGGCGTGCAGATTTCGGGTGTTTCCAATGTGGTGAAAGGTGGCAATGGCATGCAGCTATCTTTATTTAATAATGTATCCAGTTCTCCGTTTCGCGGTGTGCAGCTGAGTGGACTTTCCAATGTTTCCATGGGTATGAAGAGAGGCTTGCAGATTGCTGCTGCCAACGTCAGCTCTTCCTATATGCGTGGCTTGCAGTTGGGCGGCTACAATTATGCTGATACCCTGAATGGTTCTCAGATAGGTTTGTTCAATGTCTGCGTCCGTCATCCTCGTGGTGTGCAGATTGGTGTCATCAATTATAGTCAGGATACCATAGCACATAAGATCGGATTGGTGAATGTAAACCCCAAGACGCGTATTGACTATATGTTTTATGGCGGCTCTGCTACCAAAGCCAATCTTGCCGTCAGATTCCGTAACCGGAGTACGTATAATATCCTGGGTATCGGAACTCATTACTTTGGATTGGATGAGAAGTTTTCGGGAGCCTTGTTCTATCGTATTGGTCAGTATTTCCAATTATCGCCTAAATTCTCCCTGAGTGGTGATCTCGGATTCTATCACGTTGAATCATTCCAGGAACATTCGCAGGATAAGCCGGAACGGCTCTATTCGCTGCAGGCTCGCATCAATGCCGACTATCAGTTGGGCAGATATACCAGTGCCTTTGCCTCTGTGGGTTATGGGGATACCCATTATTATCATGGTGGCAGGTATCGCCGTCGTGCCATTGTTGAAGCAGGCTTGGCTGTGCGCCTCCAGCGCGCATCATCTTTTGGGAATGTCTCTGCCAGGAAGGAGAATGAATATGATATGGAGGCATGGAAGGAAGGTACGATCTTTGCCTTCGATGATCCGGAACGACAGAAGAAGCATCCCTGGAAGGCTGCACTGGAAGCTTTTGCCATCAATGTGGGGGTGCAATGCTTCGACCAGTTTGTGATGAACGAGGAGTTTGCCAAGATTTCCTTCCATAGCATCAAGCACAATATAGAAACGGGATTTGTCTGGGATAACGACCAGTTCTCTACCAATCTGTTTGCCCATCCATATCATGGCGGACTCTATTTCAATGCAGCAAGAAGTCATGGTATGAATTTCTGGGAATCGGTGCCATACTCTTTCTGTGGAAGTTTGATGTGGGAGACTACCTGCGAGATAGAACCGCCTGCCATCAACGACCTGATGGCTACTACTTTTGGCGGTGTTGCCATCGGAGAGGTGACGCATCGTGTGAGCAATCTGGTATTTGATGACCGCCTGTCTGGTTTCCCTCGTTTCATGCGAGAGTTTCTGGGAACCCTCATCTGTCCGATCAAGGGATTGAATCGAATCTTGAGTGGCGATGCCTGGCGGGTGAGAGGCAAATATTATAAATATCACGATTACCAGCGCAGTCCTATCAGTTTCTCTCTGTCGGCAGGTTACAGATACCTCGCAGACAATAATACTCTGTTTCGTGGTGAGGGTAATCCATACGTCCGTTTCAATCTGGTTTATGGCAATCCGTTTGATGGTGAGACCACCAAGCCATACGACTACTTCACACTGGATGCCACTTTCGGCTTGAGCAGCAACCAACCTTTGATTACCGGTCTGCATCTTCTGGGAAGACTGTGGAGCGTACCGGTGGAGGTGAGCAAGGGCACGGAGATGGAGTTCGGTATCTTCCAGCACTTCAACTATTACGATTCGCAGCCGGTGAAGGATGGTACCAGTCTGGTGCCTTACCGTATATCCGAGGCAGCCTCTTTCGGTCCTGGTATCATCTACCGCTTCCCTCAGGTGGGCAATCTCACCAGGTTTGAGCAGCGTGTCTTCCTGGATGGTATCCTGCTGGGTGGAAGCCTTACCGATTATTATAATGTGATAGACCGCGACTACAATATGGGTAGCGGTTATAGTGTGAAGGCTATCAGTTTCATGGAGTTCGGCAAGGTAGCCACCTTCCAGATAGGTGCCGACTATTATCGCATCTTCACCTGGAAGGGATATGAGGGAAAGGATCTGGCGACAACCGATCCGCTCTATCTCAACGCCCAGGGCGACAAGGGAAATGCATCTCTGCTGGTGCTGAATGCCCGCTTCGGTCTGGCGCTGTCCAATCGGCTGAACCTGGACTTCAATGTGTCCAACTATTGGCGTGATACCCATTACTCATATCATGATGATGTAACGTCTAAAACCTTTGATATGAGTCTGGGGTTGCAATACAAGTTCTAAGGAGCAGTTGTCTTATTAGTAGAAATTTAGCAGAAATTAAGGGTGCAAAGGTAAACGATATACATAAAATTGTAGAAAAAACGCAAAAAGTTTTGCATATTTTCTGGATTTATATTACCTTTGCACCCATATTTCAAACATAAAACATAGAATAATACTCTTATGGGAGGCATTTTCGGAACTATTTCCAAGAAAAGCTGTGTCGCAGATCTTTTCTACGGCACCGACTACAACTCACATCTCGGTACACGCCGAGGCGGTTTGGCAACCTACAGTAGTGAGAAGGGCTTCGTGCGCTCTATCCACAACTTAGAAAGTTCTTATTTTAGAACGAAGTTTGAACCTACACTCGACAAATTCGAGGGTGCGACATCGGGTATCGGTGTGATTAGCGATACTGATGCGCAGCCATTGATTATGAATTCTCATCTTGGTCGCTTTGCCATTTGCACAGTAGCCAAGATATTAAATAAGGATGAACTTACTCAGTACCTGCTGGATAAGAACATGCACTTTGCAGAGATGTCTTCAGGAAGTACCAACCCAACCGAGTTGGTGGCTCTTCTCATCATCCAGGGCAAGAATTTCCGCGAGGGAATCGAGAACGTATTCCATCATATCAAGGGTTCCTGCACCATGATGATCCTTACAGAGGATGGCATCATCTGTGCCCGCGACAGTTGGGGACGTACACCTATTATTATAGGTAAGAAGGAGGGTGCTTATGCAGCTTCCAGTGAGACTACCTCATTCCCTAACCTCGGCTTCGAGACAGCATACGAGGTAGGCCCTGGAGAAATCATGAAGATTACTGCTGAGAGTATGGAGCAGATTCGTCCTGCCAACAAGAAGATGCAGGTTTGTTCTTTCCTCTGGGTATATTATGGATTCCCAACATCAACCTACGAGGGCAAGAATGTAGAGGAAGCCCGTTTTACCAATGGATTCAATCTTGCCAAGACAGATGATGTAGAGGTAGATTGTTGCAGCGGTATTCCTGATTCTGGTACAGGTATGGCAATGGGATATGCTGCCGGTAAGGGTGTGCCTTATCAGCGTTGCATTGCCAAATATACTCCTACCTGGCCTCGAAGCTTTACTCCTAGCAACCAGAGCATGCGCTCTTTGGTAGCTAAGATGAAGCTGATTCCTAACAAGGCTATGTTGAAGGGTAAGCGTGTGTTGTTCTGCGATGACAGTATCGTGCGTGGTACCCAGCTCCGCGATAATGTGAAGGGGCTCTTCGAACAGGCTGGTCTGAAGGAGTGCCACATGCGTATCGCTTGTCCTCCATTGGTTTATGGCTGTCCTTTCATTAACTTTACTTCTTCCAAGAGTGATATGGAGCTGATTACCCGTAGAATCATCGAGAAGTTTGAGGGCGATGCCAACAAGAATCTTGAGAAGTATGCTACTACTGGTTCTCCTGAATATCAGAGAATGGTGGATGAGATTGCCAACCAGCTTGGATTGACTACATTGAAGTTCAATACCATCGAGCAGCTTGTAGCTGCTATCGGTTTGCCTAAGTGCCAGGTATGCACCCACTGCTTCGATGGCAGTAGTGCTTATACCTTGAATGAATTTGCAGACGAAGATTAAAATATAAAATCCCGATTTCCTGAACTTTGCATCTTGTGAGCAAAGTCCCGGAAATCGGGATTCTTGTATTATTTCTTCTGCAGCAAGGGTGCCAGGAATTTGTAGGTATAGCCCTTCTTGCTCTTTACCATTTCTTCCGGTGTGCCGGCAAAGAGGAGCTGACCGCCACCTCGTCCACCTTCGGGACCCATATCAATGAGCCAGTCGGCGAGCTTGATGACATCCAGGTTGTGCTCGATGATAATCACCGTATTGCCTCTATCTACCAGTTTCTGAAGTACATCCATCAGAATGCGGATGTCTTCGAAATGAAGACCGGTGGTAGGTTCATCCAGGATGTAGAGCGTCTTGCCGGTATCGCGCTTGGAAAGTTCGGTAGCAAGTTTCACACGCTGGCTTTCTCCGCCCGAAAGGGTAGTGGAGCTTTGTCCCAACTTGATGTAACCCAATCCTACACTCTGTAAAGCCTTGATCTTGTTGAGTATCTGAGGCACGTTCTCGAAGAACTCTACTGCCTGGTTGATGGTCATGTCCAGTACATCGGCGATGCTCTTTCCCTTGTATCTTACCTCCAGCGTTTCACGGTTGTAGCGTTTGCCGTGGCATACCTCACAAGGAACATAGACATCTGGTAGGAAGTTCATCTCGATGGTCTTGTATCCATTTCCGCCACAGGCTTCGCATCTGCCACCCTTCACGTTGAAGGAGAATCTGCCTGGCTTGTAACCACGGATCTTGGCTTCTGGAAGCCCCACAAACAGCGAGCGGATGTCGCTGAACACGCCTGTGTAGGTGGCAGGATTACTGCGGGGGGTTCTGCCGATCGGACTTTGATCAACATTCACTACCTTGTCGATATTCTCGATACCCTCGATGCTGTCGTACGGCATCGGCTTTTTCAGGGAGCGGTAGAAGTGCTGGGAGAGGATAGGCTGCAGGGTTTCATTGATCAGTGTTGATTTGCCCGAACCGCTGACTCCCGTTACCACGATGAGCTTGCCGAGCGGGAACTCTACATCCACTCCCTTCAGGTTGTTGCCCCTGGTTCCACGGATGGTGATGCTCTTGCCGTTTCCCTCGCGGCGATGTTCAGGAATCTCTATTGCCATCTTGCCATTCAGATACTGGGCAGTGATGGTGTCGGTCTTCAGCATCTCTTTCGGAGTACCCTGGAAAACCACTTCGCCTCCCTTTCTGCCTGCCTTCGGACCGATATCTACAATCCAGTCAGCAGCTCGCATCATATCCTCATCATGTTCTACTACGATGACGGTGTTACCCAGGTCGCGCAATTCTTTCAGACTGTTGATGAGTCGCTCGTTGTCTCGCTGGTGCAGACCTATACTTGGCTCATCGAGGATGTAGAGCACATTGACGAGCTGGCTGCCAATCTGGGTAGCAAGACGGATGCGCTGGCTTTCACCACCAGAGAGTGATGCCGACTGGCGATTGAGTGAGAGATAGTTCAGACCCACATCAAGGAGGAAGTTGACACGTGAGCGCAACTCCTTGATGATTTCGTGAGCCACCTTCGCCTTCATGGCAGGGAGGTGAGCTTCCACCTGTTCGAGCCAGTCGCGCAGTTCGTCGATGTCGAGGTTGGCAACTTCCGAGATATTCTTGTTCCAGATGCGGAAGGCGAGCGATTCCTTCTTGAGTCGCTGTCCATGGCACTCCGGACATTCGATGGTAGAGATAAACTGGTCAGCCCATTTCTTTCCTGCTGCACTCTCGTCATTCTCTATCACCTTCTGCAGATAGTCGATGATGCCATCGTATGCGCAGAAGTAATCCGAAGAGGTATGCACCTTCTCTTTAACGATCTTTACGTTTTCCAGTGAACCATAGAGAATTTCCTGCATGGCATCACCCGGAATCTCAGCGATAGGAGTCTTGAGATTCAGATCATATTTCTCGAGCAAAGACTCAATCTGCCAGAAAATCATCTGGTTCTTGTATTTGCCGAGAGGGGCGATTCCACCTTCGTAGATGCTCAGGCTGTCATCCGGAATCACCTTCTTGATATCTATCTGGTTAACCTTTCCCAGACCCTTGCAGTGAGGGCAGGCACCTTCAGGCGAATTGAACGAGAACATATTAGGTGCCGGATCCTGGTAGGCCATACCGGTAACTGGATCCATCAGGCGTTTTGAGAAGTTCTTACCTGTCTTTTCACCTTTCTCTATCACCATCACCATGCCATCGCCCTGCTTCATGGCGGTAGCTACGCTCTTGCGGATGCGTTCCTCGTCGGCTTCCTTCACCATGAGCTTGTCGATGACAACTTCTATGTTATGCATCTTGTAGCGGTCGAGCTTCATTCCGCTTACCACTTCCTGGATTTCTCCATCCACACGTACATAAAGATAACCTTTGCGGCGCATGCTCTCGAAGAGTTCGCGGTAATGTCCCTTGCGCTGGCGAATCAGAGGAGCCAGCAGGAAGATGGCCTTTCCGGCATATTCATCGAGAATCATATCGATGACCTGTTCTTCGGTGTATTTCACCATCTCTTCACCGCTGCGGTAGCTGTAGGCTGTACCGGCACGGGCAAAGAGCAGACGGAGATAATCGTAAATCTCTGTTGTGGTACCTACGGTAGAACGAGGGTTCTTGTTGGTGGTTTTCTGCTCGATGCTGATGACCGGACTCAGACCGGTAATCTTATCTACATCCGGGCGCTCCATATTGCCCAGGAAGTTGCGGGCATAGGCAGAGAATGTCTCGATATAACGGCGCTGTCCTTCGGCAAAGATGGTATCGAAAGCCAATGACGACTTGCCCGAACCCGAAAGACCGGTTATCACGGTGAGGGAGTCGCGTGGAATCTCAACATCAATGTTCTTGAGGTTGTGTACTCTTGCGCCCCACACATTTATCTTTTCTTCTTCAGAAAACTTATCTTCTTCTATTTTTCCTTCTTCTGAAATCATAATCTTTACTGTTCCTTCTTTCTAAAACTTTAAACTTACCTGCAAGGCTATCATCTTCTTCTTTCTGATAGTTGCTTGTGGATTCTTCTTAATAGCTGCTTGTAGATTCCTCTTAATAGCTGCTTGTGGATTCAGAGAATCCTCTGAGCAGATTGACATCTCTTTTAATCTGATAGGTCTTGCCATCTGCTCCTTTTGCCTTGACCAGACAGAAATAGACTCCTTCCTTTACCGGCTTTCCCTTGTAGGTTCCATCCCATCCCATGGCAGGGTCGCTCCACTCAAAGAGTTTCTGTCCCCACCTATTATATATATAGGCGTGAAACTCCTTGATGTTCTGGTAACCCTCCTTGGGCTTGTAGATGTCGTTGATGCCATCTCCGTTTGGCGAGAATGCGTTCGGCATCAGGAGGACACTGGTCTGCGTGCCTTCCTCATCTCCGAATTCTTCCTGTGCCATCAATGGAGGGGTAAAAAGTGCCAATAAGGCACCAAGTAATCCTATTTTTTGTCTCATTTTGCAAATTATTTGTGCAAAGATAATAAAAAGCTGAGAGATATTGCGCTAGATGCGAGATTTTTTGTATTTTTGCAGGAGAAAACTTTAAATCATGTCGGTTACGGCAAGATTTTAGGATCATATAAACATTAAAAACAGGAAGATATGAAAAGAAACATAAGATATTTCTTGATGATTGTGGGGCTCATGCTCAGTGTTGGTATCTTTGCTCAGACAACGAAATGGCGAGACATCTACACAGTGAAGAAAAAGGATACTATTTTTGGTATTGCCAATAAGTATGGATTGAGTCTGCCGGAACTGATGGAGGCAAACCCTGAGATGAAGCAGGAAGGTTACATGCTCCAGAAGGGAACTACCCTCTTTATTCCTTTTGCCAGCGACCAGCAGAATCCTAATGCGCCTAAAAAGGCACAGAAGGAGGATAAGAATGCTGTTGCTTCCAGCAAACCGGCTGTAGCAGGAACCGCTGCCGCCCAGCAGAAGGTGGCGGCTAGTGATGCGGTGAAGATTGGCGTGATGTTGCCTTTGCATGATGTGGATGGTGATGGCAAGCGCATGGTGGAGTATTATCGTGGACTCCTGATGGCTTGCAATTATCTGAAAAAGAAGGGCATCTCTACCGATGTCCATGCATGGAACGTGCCGATAGATGCTGATATCCGTGCCACCTTGTTGCAGGAGGGTGCCAATACGTGTGATATCATCTTTGGTCCGCTTTATACCAAGCAGGTGGCTCCGCTTGCCGGCTTCTGCAAGACCTATGGCATCAAGCTCGTGATTCCTTTCTCCATCAGCGGTGACGATGTGGAGCGCAACAAGGAAATCTTCCAGGTATATCAGAGTCCTGAAACATTGAATGAATGCACCATCAAGGCTTTCCTGAACAGATTTACCAATGTGCATCCAATCTTTGTAGATTGCAATGATTCTACTTCTCGTAAGGGAGCTTTCACTTTCGGACTTCGCAAGGAGTTGGAGAAGAGAAACATCAACTATAGTATCACCAATGTGAGCTCAAGCATCGACCAGTTTGCCAAGGCTTTCCTGCCAAGCAAGCAGAATGTGGTAATACTGAATACGGGCCGTTCGCCACAGTTGACAGCCGTGCTCAACAAATTGGATGAGTTTGACAGCAAGTATCCGGGTGCATCTATCTCTCTCTTCGGCTATACAGAGTGGTTGATGTACGCCAAGTACAATCTGGAGCGATTCTATAAGTACGATACTTATATCCCTTCTACCTTCTATTACAATCCGGTAGCCGAAAGAACGCAGAACCTGGAGAAGGCATACGAGGGATGGTTCCATCAGCCGATGATGATTGCGCAGCCTCGCTTCGCCATCACGGGTTATGATCATGGTATGTTCTTCATCCAGGGTATCAAGAAGAAGGGCAAGGAGTTTACGGGTGAACGCCAGCAAGTGAACTATCAGCCAGTGCAGACTCCATTGCATTTCGTGAAAACGGCAAAGGGTGGATACAAGAATAAGAACTTCCAGTTGATTCACTATACCTTCAATCACCAGATTGAATCTGTGAATTACTAGGACCGGTAGTTTTTTATAGTTAATCGTTTATGGTAAGAAAAGAAAGAATGAATAAAGTCAAGATAGGGGCGCTGTTGATGGGACTTCTCCTTTGGGGAGGACTCTCGGCACAGGCTCAGATAGGTGAGCATCGCAACGATTTTTCCATCGGATTCAACGGTGGCTATGTGCTCAGCTCTGTAGGATTCGAACCGGAGGTTCAGCAAAAACAGCATGGAGGAATGACTGCCGGACTCTCGATGAAATATACTTGCGAGAAGTACTTCAAGACCATCTGTTCCATCTATGCAGAGGTCAACTATGCCAAGGTGGGATGGAAAGAGGATATTCTCGACATCGATAACAAACCTGTCATCATCACCGAAACCAAGCAGCCGATGGCTTACAGCCGTACCATCAATTATATCCAGGTACCCGTTTTCGCTCACTTGGCTTGGGGCAGGGAAGAGAGAGGCTTGAACATCTTCGTGAATGCCGGTCCGCAGTTCGGACTCTACCTTAACGATTCTCAGACTACCAACTTCAACGTGAAGGATATGCCTAAGACAGATAATGACCGGGTAAGTATGGTAGTGGCACAAGATACGATGGCGGTAGAGAACAAACTGGATTATGGTATCGCTTTGGGCTTGGGTGCAGAGTACAGTATCCCGAAAGTGGGACACATTCTGGCTGAGGCTCGCTACTATTATGGACTGGGTAATATCTATGGTTCATCCAAACGAGATTATTTCGGAAAAAGTAACTACGGACAGATAGTGTTCAAGGTATCTTATCTCTTTGATATTTCAAGAACGAAGAATGTGAAGAGAAAGTAACTTCCGGCGATGGTTATAGAAAAATAAGTAATAATATAAAATGAGTACAACAGAAAAAATTCAGATTAAATTGAGCGACTCGAAGTCAGCTCGCTGGACAGCCCTCTTCATCGTGAGCGTCACGATGATGTTCGGTTACTTTTTTACAGATGTAATGTCTCCATTGGAGCCACTCCTGACAGCTGTCAAGGGGGCTGAGAATGGTCTTGGACTCGGATGGAGTTCGGATGAGTATGGCTTCTTCTCTGGAGCCTACGGATACTTTAATGTATTCCTCCTCCTCCTCTTCTTCGGTGGTCTTATCCTCGATAAGTTCGGCATCCGTTTTACGGGTATCCTCTCAACCGTTTTGATGTTTGGAGGAGCCTTGTTGAAATGGTATGCTGTTGGTCATGAGTTTGCCGGATCAGTAGTAGTACCATTCTTCGGTACTTACAGTACACAGGTAGTGATCGCTGCACTTGGCTTTGCCATCTATGGCGTGGGCTGCGAGATATGCGGTATCACAGTGAGCAAGGTCATTGTGAAATGGTTTACGGGTCATGAGTTGGCTCTGGCAATGGGAGTACAGGTGGCTACGGCTCGTTTGGGAACTGCCGCTGCCCTTGGCTTTTCTCTTCCTTTTGCAAAGGCAATGGGCGGTGTGTCTGCTTCTATTGCTTTGGGTGCAGTTTTGCTTTGTGCCGGTGTACTTGTTTTTCTTGTATATTGTGTGATGGACAAGAAGGAGGATGCTTCTGCAGCAGCTGTAGCTACTGAGCCGGAAGAAGGTTTCAAGTTTTCAGACTTGGGTGGTCTGTTCAAGACAACTGGTTTCTGGTATGTGGCATTCCTTTGCCTGATGTTCTATGCAGGTGTATTCCCATTCCTGAAGTTTGCCACCAAGTTGATGATTTTCAAGTATGGTGTCGATGCTAATTTGGCAGGTCTGATTCCTGCGATGTTGCCATTCGGTACTATCTTCCTCACTCCGCTCTTCGGTAGCATATACGACAAGTATGGCAAGGGTGCCACGCTGATGATTATCGGCAGTTGCCTCCTGACGCTGGTACACGTGATATTAGCCCTTCCACTTAACTCATGGGTGCTTGCCATCGTAATGATGCTCATCCTTGGCATAGCTTTTGGTTTGGTACCATCTGCAATGTGGCCTTCTGTACCAAAGATTATCCCAATGAAACTCTTGGGCACTGCATACGCCCTTATCTTCTATATTCAGAACATTGGACTGGCTCTTATTCCAGTATGGATCGGTAAGGTGAATCAGGCTAATACGGGTGCCGATGGTGTCATCGACTATACAGAGACGATGACCATATTTGCAGCCTTTGGTGTGATTGCTATTGTCATCTCCTTCCTTCTCTTGTTGGAAGATAAGAGAAAGGGCTATGGATTACAGCAGCCTAATGTGAAGAAATAATACTAACAGGAGATTTCCCTTCCAAGTTCACGGGGGAATCTCCATAAACTAAAAGAAAGGAAATAACCATGAACGCTACACCTGAATCATTGATTAAGGAATATGCTGACCCAATTGAGCAGCAGGAAATAGACAAGTTTATCTGTTCTGAAATGAGCAGGCAGATTCACCGATATATCAAGGGTATGTCGGGAACCAAACAGGCTATGCTCAAGTTTGAGGAAAAGCTGGCGAGCCTCTCTGTCACAGAGAAAGAGAAGGCGATTGCCAAGTATATTGATTTGAATCGCAAGGCTTTGGATGGACTGGATCTGAAGATGATTCTCGTCCGTTCGGTGGCTAACTACTGTGATACCTTCCAGTATATGCTTGACTTTGTGAACGACAAGCGTAAGATGGTGTTCTATTATCATCGCTTGAAGGAGAAGTATATCCGTTACCATGAGGTTTTCGAGGAGAACGGCAAATTTGGTATGAAGGATCATCAGGCAACGTGATGCTTCAGCCTGTCTATGATTTCCTCCGTACTTGCTATATCTATAATGATGACCTGAGCATTATGCCGGTTATTGCAGAGAAGAATGGCAAGATGGGACTCGTGATGCCTGACGGAAAGGATACCATCGTGGCTGATTTCCTTTATGATGAAATCTGTCTGAGAGATGAGTATCCATATTTCGAGGCGGTGAGAGACGGAGTAAACGGATTGATTGATAAGTTCGGAAACTTCGTTAACAATTAATTGTTAATAAAGCTTTTGCCCTTTAAGGGCGTGTGTGTAAAAAGAGAAAGGGCAATCAGATTGGAATGAACCAACTGATTGCCCTCTTTACTTTCGTTGCTATGAGCAACTTAGTTTTATCTAATTATCTCTCGTCTTCAAACCCTAGTGAAGTTTTCTCTCGTCTTCAAACTCTTGTGAAGAAAAGCAAAAGAATTCTTCGTTCTTCATTCTTCACTTAAATTATCCCAAGTATTTCATCAAGATCTTGATCTTTCCGCTTTCACGGAGCTTGATGATACTCTTCTCGCGAATCTGGCGTACACGCTCACGGGTGAGGTTGAATTCGCTTCCGATTTCTTCCAATCCCTTCTCGTGGCAACCGATGCCATAGCAGTAGCAGAGAATTTTGCGCTCGCGCTCCTTCAATACTGTTGCCAGTACGCGCTGGAGCTCGCTCGCCATAGACTCGAAGTCAACACCCTTGTCGGTGCGGCTGTCATCACCGGAAGCCATCACATCTACCATCGCATTGTCATCGTCGTCGCTACCGAATGGAGCATCGATACTCATGTGGTGGTTGTCTGCCTTGATGGTCTGGTCAATCTTGCTTTCCTCCATCTTGGTAATCTGTGCCAGCTCTGCAACAGAAGGCTTGCGCTGGTTCTCCTGCTCGAACTTGCTGATCTCGGCGCTGATCTTGCTCAATGCACCTACCTGGTTCAAAGGCAGGCGAACGATGCGGCTCTGCTCAGCGATAGCCTGGAGGATGCTCTGGCGAATCCACCATACTGCGTATGAGATGAACTTAAAACCACGAGTTTCATCAAATTTCTCTGCAGCCTTTACCAAACCGATGTTTCCCTCGTCGATGAGGTCTGTCAGACCCAAACCCTGATGCTGGTATTGTTTAGCAACAGATACAACGAATCGGAGGTTTGCCTTGACCAGTTTTTCCTTGGCACGCTCACCCTCACGACCGCCTTTGCGAATCTTCTGGGCCAGCTCAATCTCCTCATCAATAGAGACCATAGGTTCTCTACCAATCTCCACCAAGTACTTGTCGAGTGCTTCACTGGAACGATTGGTTATACTCTTGCTAATCTTAAGTTGTCTCATAAATATCCTTTTACCTTTCTTTTTTGTTTTAATCCAATATTTATACTGTCGGAATCCACCTTTACGGTTTCGGGCTGCAAAGGTACAAAAAAAAACGCAATCTTGTTGTAATAGAAATGGAAAACTTTTGCATTATTTGTCTGTTTTTTAGAAATTTAGACGTTTTTGAATATAAAAATGGTATTTGATATAACGATTTTTAGGCATTGAGTTTGAAATATGGAATAATTTGTGTATCTTTGCACAGAATTTGCGAGAAAAGAATAACTAAATAATAAAATTATAAAATAACAGAAAATTATGTTTGAAAATCAACCAAAAGGTCTGTGGGCCTTAGCTTTGGCTAACACGGGTGAGCGTTTCGGTTACTATACCATGCTTGCAGTGTTCTTGCTCTATTTGCAGGCTAACTTCGGTTTTGAAACCGGATTGGCAAGTACAATTTACTCTACCTTCCTGATGATGGTTTATTTCCTCCCTATCATCGGCGGTATCGCAGCCGACAAGTTTGGCTTTGGACGTATGGTTACCACGGGTATCTTCATTATGTTCATCGGCTACCTTGTGCTCTCGCTTCCTCTTGGAAAGGACACCGTTGCCATTGCTGCCATGGGCATTTCGCTTATCCTCATCGCTTTGGGTACCGGCTTGTTCAAAGGTAACCTGCAGGTGATGGTAGGTCGTCTCTACGACGAGCCACAGTATGCCAGCAACCGTGATTCCGGTTTCTCTCTCTTCTATATGGCTATCAACATTGGCGCCATGTTCGCTCCTACAGCAGCCATCAAGATTATGAAGTGGGCGCAGGAGAGTCTGAGCGTATCAGTTGAGGATTCATACCATTTTGCATTCGCTGTGGCATGTGCTTCGCTTATCATCAGTATCGCCATCTACTATGCCTCAGCTTCACCTACAAGCACGTGCTTGCTTCTGAGACCAAGGGTAAGGACGACAAGACTCCGGTTAAGGAGACTAATGAGCTTTCCAAGGCTGAGACCAAGGAGCAGCATCAGTCTGCCTCTGTCTCGTATTTGCTGTGGTTATCTTCTTCTGGATGGCTTTCCACCAGAATGGTAATACATTGACACTCTTTGCACGCGACTATACACTGAAGACTTCTGAGGGTCTGCAGTCAATGGCGTTCGACGTTACTAACCTCGTAGCCTGCATCTTCGTTGTTTACGGTAGCTTCGGTCTGGCACAGAGCAAGACTGGCAAGGGTAAGGGAATCTCGCTCGGCGTTATCGTTGCAGCTATTGCTTTCCTCTTCTACAAGTATAACAACCTTGAAGGTGCCGTAGAAGTTGAGGCTCCTATCTTCCAGCAGTTCAACCCATGTTATGTAGTGGCATTGACACCAGTGAGTGTTGCTTTGTTCTCTTGGCTCAACAAGATTGGCAAGGAGCCTACATCTCCTGAGAAGATTGGTTTGGGTATGCTCGTTGCAGCTCTCGGTTTCGTATGGATGGCTGTAGGTTCTATGGGTCTTGAGCTTCCTTTGGCACAGGGCGATCCTGCTACAGAGGGTACACGTGTAAGCGCCAACCTTCTCATCTCTACCTATCTTATCCTCACCTTCGCAGAGCTTCTGCTTTCTCCTATCGGTATCTCATTCGTATCGAAGGTAGCTCCTCCAAAGTATGCAGGTTTGATGATGGGTCTCTGGTTCGGTGCAACAGCCATTGGTAACCAGCTGGTAATGGTTCCTGGTATCATGTGGGGTCAGAACTTCAACCTCGTTACCATCTGGGGTGTTCTTGCCGGCATCTGCCTGGTATCTGCAGCCTTCATCTTCTCAATCATCAAGAAGTTGAATCGCGTAAGCTAAATCATAGAATTATAATATAAAAAAGGCTTGCTTCATTTTTCGAAGCAAGCCTTTTTTGTATATGTTATTTCTTCAACCACTTGTCCAACCATCCGAAGAAGGTGCGCTGCCAGAGCACGCCGTTCTGTGGTTTCAATACCCAGTGGTTCTCATCAGGATAGATAAGGAGCTCGGCAGGAATGCCACGCATACGGCTGCATTGAAGGCGCCCATGCCCTGGTTGGCATTGATGCGATAGTCCATTTCGCCGTGGATGCAGAGAATTGGAGTATCCCACTTATCTACAAACTTATGAGGACTGTTCTCGTAAGTTCTCTTAGCGTTGGCACTCTGGTCCTTGTTCCAGTAAGCATCATCATACTCCCAGTTAGAGAACCAAGCCTCCTCGGTATCTGTGTACATGCTCTCCAGATTGAAAGCACCATCGTGAGCGAGGAATGCCTTGAAACGCTTGTTGTGATGACCTGCAAGATAATAAACAGAGAAACCACCAAAGCTGGCACCTACACAGCCCAGACGATCCTTATCTACGTATGGAAGATTGTTGGCTGCATCATCGATGGCAGAAAGATAGTCGTTCATGCACTGACCAGTCCAGTCGCCTGAAATCTCCTCGTTCCATGCACTTCCGAAACCTGGAAGACCGCGGCGGTTAGGCAATACGATGACGTAACCGTTGGCTGCCATAATCTGGATGTTCCAGCGATAGCTCCAGAACTGGCTCACCGGACTCTGAGGACCGCCCTCGCAGAAGAGAAGGGTAGGGTACTTCTTGCTGGCATCGAAGTTAGCTGGCAACATGATCCATACCAGCATCTGCTTGCCGTCGGTAGTCTTTACCCAGCGCTGCTCGCACTTACCCATGTTCAACTGGCTCAGGATGTGGTCGTTCTCACGGGTAATCTGCTCTACCTTGGTACTCTTGGCATCCTTGCCTGGAGTTACGATGTAGATATCGGTAGGGTGGCTCATGCTAGCTTGGTAGCAAGAAGCTTGTTGCCGTTGTTGGCAAGCGAGATGCTTCCGTAGTCAGCCCACTCGTTGGTAATCTGCTTCACTTCGCCCTTGAAGTTAGCCTGATAGAGGTTCAGGGTTCCGTGCCATACACCGATGAAGGTGAGGCTCTTGTTGTCCTTGTTCCATACGAAGCCCTCTACGCTTGAATCAAACTTATCTGAAACATAGTTCTTCTTTCCGGTAGCGAGCTCATAGACACAGAGGCGGTTGCGGTCGCTCTCGTATCCGTCGCGGGCCATGCTCTGCCAAGCCACGTACTTGCCGTCGGCAGAGAACTGAGGGTTGATGTCGTAACCAGGATTATTCTTCAGATTCTCAGGCGCATTCACAGCCTGGTTCTTCATGCTCTTGGTAGCATCAATCTTAGGTGCCACATAACCAGCCTCCTTGCAGAGGTTCTTGGTCTCGCGCGTACCTATATTATATAGGTAGATATCTGAGTCGGTAGAGATGGCATATTGCAAGCCCTCCTTCTTGCGACAGGTATAGGCGATGGTCTTGGAATCCGGACTCCAAGCCAACTGCTCGATGCCACCGAATGGAGCCATAGGGCACTCGAAAGGCTCATCCTTCAGGATATCCTCGCCAGTGCTGATGGTGCCATCCTCTGCAACATCAGCCACGAAAGGATGAAGGATACTCTCTACGTAGTGATCCCAGTGGCGATAGTTCATGTCGGTAACGAGACGACCTGTAGCCAGAGGAAGATCAGAAGGATTCTTCTTGATGGTTCCATGATAAGGCAACTCCTTGATGAGGATAACCTTCTTGCCATCTGGAGAGAAGCGGAATCCCTGGATGCCTAATTCATCGTTGGTGAGCTGCTTTCTGTCAGTACCATCTGGGTTCATGCTCCAGAGCTGTCCGCCACGGATGAAGGCTATCTTCTGTCCGCCCTGAATCCAGGCAGCATCAGTCTCGCTCTTGGCATCAGTGGTCAATGCCTTCTGGTTTTTGCCATTGGCATCCATGATGAAGAGCATCTGGTGACCCTTGTTCTCCTTTACACTGTAGTAACCTACCTGGTAAACCACCTGCTTGCCGTTAGGCGAAGCTTCAGCGGCACCGATTCTACCCATCGCCCAAAGAGCTTCTGGGGTCATCAGGTGGTTCTCCACCTTGATGTTGTTCTTTTCAATCATAGTCTGTGCATCGGCTGTATTTGTTCCCATGATGAGAGCAGCTGCAGCCAAAATCATTGCTTTAATCATATTTTTAAGATATTATTAATAATTTGTTGCAATCTTCTAAATATTCCGTGCAAAGTTACAGAAAATTAATGAGATAACAAAATTATTCTTCTTTCTTTACTAAAGTATGCGTTTTTTTTTGTATATTTGCATCTCAAATGATACAGTTTAGCTTTCAATGCTAAATTTTCAGGAATATAAGTAAAGATATAAATATTTAGTAAATGAATACATTGTTTCTTGTGCAGTTTGCTTGCTGCATTATAGTGTCGATGTTGGGCTTGATATTGGTTTTGTCTAGGTTTCAGATTCGCTGGACCAACCGTCGTTACGAGGTGTCTCGTTGGCTCCTTGCTTTTTCCATGTTTGTACTTGCTTGGCATTATGTCTTGCAAATGGTTTGTGGTTTCCGTGCTAAAGGCGATGAGATTGGAGCTGTTGTCAATGTTCTCTTCTATACTCCTGTCTCTTTCATTGTTTCCTATGCAACTTATAACTTAATTTGTTATCGTAGGGGGCGGAAAAAGTTTGCCTTGCTGGGATGTGTGAGTTATGCATTGATATTGATTTGTTTCTTTTTCGGATACAATGATACTCCTAGGGGGATGCATATGGGCGAATGGCTTTATGTGATGCTCGTATTATTTGCTGTTACCATCCTATATAGCGTTTATACCACGGTTATCGAGATGCGTTATCATCGAAAGATTATCGAAGAAAACACCACGGAAGACTTGCTTCCTTTTGATAGATACGCCTATGCCAGTTATGGTGTGGCG
This sequence comes from Prevotella sp. AM34-19LB, assembly GCF_003468525.1. Lineage (NCBI taxonomy): Bacteria > Pseudomonadati > Bacteroidota > Bacteroidia > Bacteroidales > Prevotellaceae > Prevotella > Prevotella sp. AM34-19LB. The sequence continues at coordinate 145,417 of NZ_QSIG01000002.1, forward strand.
AGTATTATGGTTTTGGCGATGGTAGGTGCTATCTGCTATCGTCCGCTTCTTTATTGTGTGGGACCCCTGATGCTTTTTTCCTTGATTTCCTTTACCATCAGTTTCCTGGGATATGGCTATAATATGATCCTGCGGAGGTGAGACTGGAGCTGGATACAGCCGATGAACCTCTTGAGGTGATGGAAGAGAGTGAGGAAGTGGGATGGGTTCTGAGAAAATCTCTATCATAGAATCGATGCTAGCCAGCTGGTGTGACAAGGGTGGCTACAGAGACAGTACGGTGTGACAAGGGTGGCTACAGAGACAGTACGGTGA